>JAFGJP010000127.1 GCA_016929035.1 Candidatus Auribacterota bacterium
ACGAGAGGCGTTATGTCGACAACCTGAGAATTTCCCTTGGTGTGAAAGCTGATTTCACGCGTTATCACAGGCATGATAAACTCCTTATAACTCTAATTTTTTTGCCTGCGAAATCCAACACACTTGACACAGGCAGGCAACAATTAAAATCAAATCTCAAAAATCAAAAAGGAAGGTGTGCTTCGCACAATTATGAAAAAACATATGGATGTCCCGTTTTTTAAAATGATGCGCGTCAGCGCTCCATATTTTTGAATTTGATTTTTTATTTTTGATTTTTCTTTTCTTTTAACATCTCCCATGTTCTTTCAAGAGATTGCGGAACGACTTTAGCATCGGCCAGTATCGGCATGAAATTCGTATCGCCGTTCCACCTTGGGACAAGGTGAAAATGCACATGATCTTCAACACCGGCTCCGGACACCCTTCCCAGGTTAACGCCAAGGTTGAAGCCGTCGCATTTCATCTTCTCTTTTATTTTCTTTTTAAAACCGCTGATCATATCAAATATCTCCGCCAGATGGCGTTCGCTAAGATCATCAGTATCGGCCAGGTGGTCATAGGGAGCAAAAAGCAGATGTCCATTATTATAAGGAAAAATATTCAGCATCGCATAGGAGAGTTCCCCCTTGGCAACAATAAAGGCGGTTTTATCATCCGCGTTTTTCTTGTCACAGAAAATGCACCCTTTTTCTCCGGACAGCTCTTTCTCCATGGACTCGATATAGGCCATCCTCCAGGGAGCCCAGAGGTTATTCCTTTTTTTCATTTTCTTCTCCTGCAGGCATCCGGGCTTCATCGACAAGCATAACGGGGATGTCATCAATAACGGGATAAATGCGCCCGCACTTCAGGCAGACGATAGAGCCCTCTTTTTCCTTAACGTCACCATGACAGAACGGGCAGGCCAGAATGTCTAAAAGATTTTTATCAATCATGATTGTCCTCTCTTTTTATTCTTTATCTTCCAAACGCCAGCTGTAATGTTTCTTGTAATATTCCCTGAACTCTCCGCTCTTGATCTTCCTCCACCAGCGGTCATTTTTCACATACCATTCAACTGTCTCTCTCAGCCCCTCCTCAAAATTTCTCCCGGGCTTCCATCCAAGGGCAAAAAGCTTGTTCGCATCAAGCGAATACCTCCTGTCGTGGCCGGGTCTGTCCTTAACATAAGAGATCAGATCTTTCGGCTTCTTTAAAATATCAAGAATCATCTCCGTGACATCCAGGTTGACTTTCTCGCAGTTTCCGGCAATATTGTAGGTCTCCCCCTCAGCGCCTTTTTCTATAATATACTGTATGGCCTCGCAGTGGTCGACGACGTGGAGCCAGTCCCTTCTTTGCCTGCCGTCGCCGTAAACCGGCAGCTTCCGGTCCTCCAGCGCATTTGTAATAAAAAGAGGTATCAGCTTTTCAGGATACTGGAAAGGGCCGTAATTGTTTGAGGCCCGGGTCACGATAACCGGCATCCCGTATGTCACAAAGTAAGAAAAGGCCAGCCGGTCTCCGCCGGCTTTGGAGGCGGAATACGGGTTTGAAGGCTTCAGCGGATAATTTTCATCCGCCGCCCCTTCAGTGATCGCCCCGTATACCTCATCGGTCGATATCTGAATGAACTTCTCCAGCCCGTATGTCCTTGATTTTTCAAGAAGGTTCCAGACTCCCTCGATATCGGTCTTGATGAAGCCCGCTGCGTCTTCAATAGACCGGTCAACATGCGACTCCGCGGCAAAGTTGACGACAACAGCCGGCTTTTGACGGCTGAAGATGTCATCGACAAGATCCCTGTCACAGATGTCGCCCTTGACAAACCGGTATCGCTCATGCCCTTCGAATTCTTTAAGGTTAACAGGGTTTCCGGCATAGGTCATCTTGTCAAGGTTGACTATGCCGATGTGGCTTTGATGCGTCAGGATATGGCGGATGAAGTTTGAGCCGATAAAGCCGAGGCCGCCCGTGACAAGATAGGTCTTCACGTTCATTCCTTTCCTTTGAGAAAGAGTTTTTTTCCTTTGATGAGCTTTTTCCGGATCAGATCATTGGCCTTGAAAAGGGATTCAAACGTTCCGGCGTCAGACCAGAATCCCTTGAGAATATCATAGTGCATTTTTCCCTGCCGGATATAGGTGTTGTTGACATCGGTGATCTCCAGCTCGCCCCTTCGGCTCGGTTTAAGGGTCTTTATAATATCAAAAACCCGGCTGTCATACATATAGATCCCCGTGACGGCATAGGGAGATTTGGGCTTGGCGGGTTTTTCTTCGATCCTGACAATTTTTTTCTTTTTGAAAACAGGGACGCCGAACCGTTGTGGATACTGGACTTCTTTAAGAAAGATTCTCGCACCGCCAGGCTGCCTTTCAAATTTTTTGACGCTCGACGACAGGTCGTCCTCAATAATATTGTCTCCGAGAATGACGACCACGCTGTCGTTGTCGGCAAAATGTTCAGCCAGGCCGAGGGCTTCGGCGATCCCTCCCTGGCCTTCCTGATAAGCGTAACTGATCTCCTTTAACCCGAACTCCTTGCCATTGCCCAGAAGCATGAGAAAATCACCGGCAAAATTCCCTCCTGTAACGATCAGGATGTCTTTTATCCCTGCCTGCACAAGCTTTTCCAGGGGATAATAGATCATCGGCTTGCTGTAAATCGGAAGGAGATGCTTGTTGGTGATCCGCGTCAGCGGATGAAGGCGGGTGCCCAGCCCGCCGGCAAGTATGATCCCTTTCATCATTTTTCTCCTTTTTTTTAAAAAGCCGGCTCCGCTGTCAGGAACTCTCAGGGGAGCTGCGCTTCTTCTTCAAGCTCCTCAATACCCTCTTCAATGGCCCGGGCTGCGATGTGCTCTGTTCCCGGCATGACGTATAAAACAGCCCCAATGACACCCAGTATAATCAAAATCAGACGATTCATCAACCCCATGGATAGAGAGTCGCCTTCAGAAATTCCAGCCAGGGCAAAACAAAAAACAAATCCTCCCTCAAAAATACCCCACCCGCCAAGGGAAACCGGCAGAGCGCTGCCCATAAAAATAATCGGCATCATCAGAAAAAAATACCGGAGTGGAATATCTTTTATCCCGGTTATGGAAAGGCTGACGATATAGCAGGAAATGATGGCAAGGCTCTGGATCACGGCAGACAAAAAAATTCCAAGAAAGACCTTGCGCTTGTGGTTCCGGAAAACATGCATTGTATCAGAGATCTTCTTCAGCGTTTCCCTGAAGGCTATTTTCGATAAGACCATCTGGATGACAGGAAATCTTTTCAGCTTGTCTTTACTGAAAATCCCTATGACAAAAACAATGACAGCCAGCAGAAGAATAAAAACAGCAAGAGCCATTTTTTTCAATCGCGGGTCATGAAGGTTGAAAATTAGAGAGCTCAGCGCTATGCACATCATCGTGATCATCCCGATAAGCCTGTCAAAAAAGATCAGCGTGACGATCTCCGTCTTCCTGTTGGTCTCTTTCGCGATGTAATAGGAGCGCACCACGTCGCCTCCGGTGGATCCTAAAAGAAAAAGGTTAAAAAGATATCCGATATAGATATTTTTAAGGATCTTCAAAAAAGAAAGGCGGATCTCGTGAACGTGCATGAGAACTTTCAGGCGGCAGGCGCCCAACAGGGAGACAAGAAAATAAACAAGAAGCCCAAGAAGAAAAGTCAAAACATGAAGGGAAAGAATATTGCTTTTGACCTGAGGCAGGTTTCCCCTCATGCCGTAAAAAAGAAAGAAGAGAATAAAAAAGCTGACAAAAAGCCGGACAGCCAGATTCCAGAATTTCTTTTTTTTCATAACGCTTTCTTTACTTGATTGTACGGGGATTTTCTTCCTCCAGGCTCAGGATGATATCCTTTATCGTCTCTTCAAGAGCATAAGCAGGCGACCATCCGAGGCGTCTCACCTTTTCACTGCTGATAATGGCGCTGTCAGGGTCATACGGCCTCATCCGGGAAGGATCCTCGCGCAGAGAAAAAGAAAAGCCCATGCTTTCCTGGATTATACTGATGATATCGCGGAGAGACGATCTTTTTCCGGAGCTGATGTTATAAATTTCACCTGGCGGCGATTTTTCAGCGATCAGCCGATAGGCCCGCACCACATCTCTGACATCGCAGTAGTCTTTCAGGACGTCGATGTGGCCGACGGCAAGAGAGGGCTCTTTCTTTTTTTTCCTTTTCAGAGCGGCTCCCTGAAGGCAAAAGTCCATGACGGCAAAATGCCGGCTTTGCCCAGGACCGATGTGAGGAACGGGACGCACGATAAAAACAGGAAACGCATACACCTTTCCGTAAAGAAGGACCAGGTTCTCTGCAGAAAGCTTGCTGACAGCATAAGGGCTCTCCGGCGCTGTAGGAGAATCTTCCATAGCCTCGTTCAACCGGGTCCCGTAGACTTCAGATGAAGAGATGAAAACGAACCGCGGCCTGGCGCCTGTCTGCCTTGCAGCTTCAAGAAGGTTAAGCGTTCCAAGAGTATTTGTTTTCACCGTTTCTTCAGGGTGCTTCCAAGAAAATCCCACAGAAGCGATTCCGGCTAGATGAAAAATGATGTCAAAAGGACCCTTTTCGCGAAAAACAGCATGGATATCTTTTGATGTCACATCAGCGCGCATGACATCAATGTCCGAAGGAATGCTCCAGGAGGGCTCGGCGTAGCTGGTTCCCAAGATGGAAGTATCTTCTCCTGCCGATGTCAGCTCAGCAAAAAGATGCCTGCCGACAAAACCCTCGATACCTGTAATGAGAACCTTTTTCATTCTTTCTCCTTCTCGCCTGAACAGAAAAATTCTTTGAACTTTTCAAAGACGCCGTCTTCATCCAGTTTGTATTTTCTTTTAAGTTCGGGGATCGACCCGTGCTCGATAAAAATATCCGGAAGTCCCAGGGGAACAAGATGGCATCTTTTGATTTTCTTCATGGCCGAAAGCTCAAGAAGAGCGCTTCCGAATCCTCCGGCGACAACACCGTCTTCTATCGTCATGACCCTCGAATATTTTTGAAGGACCTGCATAACGAGCTTTTCGTCAAGCGGCTTGACAAAGCGGGCATCAATGACCGCAAGTGATTTTTTCTTTTCTTTCTCAAGCCGACGAGCAGCGGCAAGCGCTGTCCAAACCTCCTGCCCGAGGGCAAAGACAGCACCGTCTTTCCCCTTTTTGACGATTAATGACTGGCCTGTTTTTACACCCTCCCTTCCTGGAATATTTTCTTTGGGGAGAAAGCCGCGCGGATAGCGCACGGCAAAAGGCCCGTCAGAAAGAAGTCCCAGGTGAATCATTTCTTTGAAAGAGAGGCCGTCTGCGGGCTGACAAAGAACGATATTGGGAACATGGCGAAGGTACGAAATGTCGAATGTCCCGTGATGCGTCGGGCCGTCATCCCCGACAATGCCGGCTCTGTCGATACAAAAGACAACAGGGAGGTTCTGCAAAGCCACATCGTGAATAATCTGATCATAGGCTCGCTGCAGGAAGGTCGAATAGACCGCGACGACCGGCCTGTAGCCGGCAGCGGCAAGCCCGGCGGCAAAGGTCACCGCATGCTCTTCGGCGATGCCGACGTCAAAAAATCGGTCAGGAAATTTTTCATGGAACTGCTTCAGCCCCGTGCCTGTTTCCATGGCCGCCGATATCGCAATGATTTTTTTATTCTTCTCGGCTTCTTCGATTATGGCTTCAGAAAACATTTCCGAATACGTCTTGCTGTGACACTCGTCAGATCCCAGCCCGCAGGAAACATTAAAAGGCTTGATGCCGTGATATCCCTCAGGCTGATTTTCGGCAAAGCTGTATCCTTTTCCTTTTTTCGTCAGCACATGGAAAATCAGAGGCTGATGGTTGATCTTCTTGATGTTCTGCATGGTCTTGACAAGACCCACGACATCATGCCCGTCTGCAGGACCATAATAATTAAATCCCATCTCTTCAAAGACGACACCAGGCACAATAATATTCTTGATGCTCTCCTCCAGTTTTCTGACTGACCGGAAGACATTAGGGCCGATGGTCGGAATCTTTTTGATAAGATCTTCTATTTCTCGCTTAAATTTGTTGTAGGTGGGCGATGTGATGATTTTGTTTAAATAGCCGGAAAGCGCTCCAACGTTCCTGGAAATGGACATTTCATTATCATTGAGAATGACAATGAGCTTTTTTGTGACCTGACTGGCGTTGTTGAGAGCTTCAAAGGCAAGCCCTCCAGTGAGAGATGCATCCCCTATAACGGCAATGACATCATAATCATCATGATTTATATCTCTGGCTGCCGCAAAGCCAAGGGCGGCTGAAAGCGATGTGCTGGCATGACCGGCACCAAAAACATCATGGGGGCTTTCTTCCATTTTGAGAAAGCCGCTGAGCCCGCCAAATTTTCTGAGTGTCTCAAGCCGGCTGTTTCGACCTGTCAAAATCTTATGAGAATAACATTGATGTCCGACATCCCAGATGATTTTGTCCCGAGGCGAATCAAAAACATAGTGAAGAGCGACAGTGAGTTCGACAACGCCAAGAGATGAAGCAAGATGTCCGCCTGTCTGTGATATGACTTCAATGATTCTTTCCCTGATCTGCTGACAAAGAACGGGCAGACTTTCCACATCAAGCTTCTTGATGTCTCTGGGCTCTTTTATCTTTTTTAAAAGTTTTTCCATCTCGTCTCAATAATTTTAAAAAATGCCATCGACGGTAAAAAAATATTCAAGTTAAAAAAGAAGCTCTTCCTCAGAACCGTCTTCTCCGTTGTCGCCTTCTTCATCATCCACGGATCCTGAAACGTCTTTTTCTTCGCCAGAATCAAAAGGGACTTTCTCCAGCCGTCCCTTTTTATCTTTAAGAATCATCTCTACTTTTTTTTCAACTTCCTGAAGTTTCAAACCGCAGAATTGAACAAGCTTCATACCTTCTTCAAACTTTTGAATCGACTTTTCAAGAGATACATCCCCGGATTCAAGCTCATCGACGATTCGTTCCAGTTTATTCAATGCCTCTTCAAATTTCATCTGTCCCCCCTTTTCCGCCTTCTTCCAGACGAGGCTTTATTAGGAGACTTTTTAGAATGACCCTGACTGATTTCAGACACAACAGAAACAACACGTCCTTTGTGAAAGAGAGTCTCCAGCTTCGTTTCTCTCGTGATGGATTTTACATCTTTTAAAATCGTTTTTGTATGGAAATCCTGTGTTATCGAATATCCGCGAGCAAGAATGTTGAGAGGATTTAAAGTACCCAGCTTTTCTTCCTCTTTGTTCACCCGGGTCAAAGCAAGCTTGATCACCTGCGTAATAATCTGTTTAAGTCTCCACTGGGTTTCATCAATTCTTTGCCGGAATTGTGCAATCTGGTGTTGGGGTTCTTTCATTGCATGATGATCGACACACCACTTCAGCCTCGACCTGAAGTCATTGATGAAATATTGCACAACTTGAATCATTTTCTCTTCCAGCCGGTTGATGGAGATAAAAAAATCTTCTTTTTTCTTAAGCACCATTTCGGCAGCCGCCGTAGGCGTTTCAGCTCTTAAGTCGGCTGTAAAGTCTGCGATCGTATAATCAATTTCATGTCCGACAGCTGAAATAACAGGGATCTTCGAGCGAAAAATAGCTCTTGCCACTCTTTCCTCGTTAAAAGCCCACAGGTCTTCGAGGCTTCCCCCGCCGCGACCGACGATGATCACGTCCGCTTCATTCATGTCATTCAGAGTATCAAGAGCATCCTCTATTTCTGCAGCAGCTCCTTCGCCCTGAACCTTAACCGGATAAACCAGGACGTGAACATTAGAAAAGCGCCTGTCAAGAACGTTCAGCATATCTCTTATTGCCGCGCCTGTAGGGCTGGTAATGATAGCGATCGTGCGGGGCAGCGCCGGGATGGTCTTCTTGTATTTTTTTTCAAAAAGTCCTTCTGACTGCAGCTTTTCCTTCAGCTGGTTGAAAAGAACATGGAGATCCCCGATCCCGAGCTTTTCGGCAGTCTGGACATAGATCTGATACTGCCCTGACTTTTCATAAACGCTGATGTTCCCGAAAGCGCGGACCTTATCTCCGTCTTTGATCCTGCTGAAAACATCGTCTTTGGAAGGCCTGAACTTGACGGCCTGTATCTGGGAATACTCGTCTTTGATCGTGAAATAGACGTGTCCTGATTTCGGCTGCCTGAGATTGGAGACCTCTCCCTCGATCCAGACATCCTGAAACTCATCCTCGAGCGAGCGCTTGATCAGTCGTGTTATTTCGATGACTTTATAAATCTTTTCACGGCTCTTCATCTTCTCTCTCGCCAGCATTCTCCCTGTAAGGAAACCGCACTCGTGAAAG
>JAFGJP010000014.1 GCA_016929035.1 Candidatus Auribacterota bacterium
TCAGGCAATCTGTCTCTCTTGTCTCCAGTTCGCGCATTATGCCATCAACAGGGTCATCCGGTGAAAGGCCTTCTCTTTTTTCCAGGGGAAAAGAGTGCTTTATCTCGCTTGCGATGAGGGAAGCCGTCTCTTCCGCTCTTTTTTTACCGCTGTGCAGGATGGAGCTGACGCCTATTCCCATGTTCTTTAAAAACCGCCCGGTCTTTTTTGCCTGCTCAACACCTCTTTTTGAAAGGGGCCTCATGGGATCGACGTCTTTTGAAACAGCTTCTGCATGACGGACCAGATAAATATACATTTATGAAAGCCCCTTATTGTAGGTACATGATTCAGAATAAAGGATACAAGAAAAGAAAAAAAAAGAAAATATAGAAAAGAGGGAATCAGGGTATCATGATGTGGCTGATCTCTTTTAATTATCTGCGCTTTAGCGCTCCTTATTTGTTATCCTGAATCATTGAATCTTTGTTATTCTTCCTCTTCGCTGATAATCTCCTTGATGACGTAGTTTATCTTATCCCGCACAAGGACCAGAATGGCGGAATGCGGAACAATGAGATAGGATATGCCCTCGAACTCGATTTCAACAGCTGAACTTCTGAGAAAAATCGCGTGATCGCCTTCCTTGGCCTGAAGAGGCATATAGCGTATATCTTTTTTAGATGTGCTTTTCCATGGCTCTTCTTCAATAGACTGCGGATCAGGCATGGGTATCCCGGGACCTGTCTTGACGACTTTTCCGCTCTGTATTTTTTCCCTTTGCGCTACTCCCTGAGGGAGATAAAGACCGGCATTTGTTTTTTCCTGTTCATCATCAGGCTTGATAAGAACCCTGTCGCCGACAACGATCAATTCTTTTTTCATTATTATTTCCTTATTCTCTTCAAGCAACATGAATTTTAACTGCAATGACAGGGTATTATCTAGAAAAAAATAATCAATTACTCATAGGCTGTTGACTACTAAACGAATAGCCTTGTTTCCCCAGGGCCATATCTTGGGTCATAGGATACTTTGCCGGTCTTTTTCTGGAAAATCATGTTTTTGAAGCGCCATCCTTTTGTCATCTCCATGAGCCTTTCAAAAGGCAGGTTTCTGGTATTGTGCGTGTCCTTGTTCAGAACAAAAAGCAGTTTCCCGGAAGACGACCCGTCAGAAGATTTGAGCATCACGAAAAATACATCATTTATATTTGTAAGTATCTTCATATCAGAATCATAATGAAAAATGTTAAACTTCTTTTTTATCGTATTGACCTCTTTGATGTAATCGGAAATATCAATGTTTTTTTCCTCCATATCCGACGGCATCGTGTGAACGACGTTGACTCTTTTTCTGAAGCCCCATTCGTATCCCAGCGGCATCAGGACTCCGCCTGAAAAAAAGGCGCTGAACGCATACCACATTTTCTGGGCATTGATGTTTCCCGACAGCTCATCAAAAAGACGGGGCGTGTCATGCGATTCAGGAAAGCTCACAGAAGGAGCATGCCTGCGGAAGGAATTGTACTGCCTGGGGCACCACTCCTCTTTGAAGTCCCACCACTTTGAACTGTTGGTGACATAGTCAAAGCCAGTCTTGACAACTGTCTTTAGATCATCTTCTTCAGCGCCGAGCGTCTCCGCGAAGAAGACCGAATCAGGATAATCCTTCTTTGTTCTGCTTATCAAAAACTCCCAGAGCTCAGAAGGGACCTTGTATGCCGCATCTGCGCGAAATCCCTTGAATCCCAAGTCAGCATACTTTTTTATCAGGTTCAGCCAGTACTTCCACAAGGATTTTCTGTGAGGGGCTTTCGGGCTGTTGTCTATTTCCGCGAGATCCCCCCAGACCGTTTTCTTCCTTGTGTCAGCCGGATCGACGCAGAAAGGGTGCATGAGGCTTCCGTCCGGCTCTCGCCTGTACCACTCCGGATGCTGCTCGACAAGGACCGAATCAGAAGCCGAATGGTTGATAACGAGATCCATCATCACGCGGATACCTTTTTTTTCACAGGCCCTGGCAAAAGACGCGAGCATCTTGAATCCGTCTTTGCCTTCAGGCACAAAGATCGGGTTAAACGCATAATAATCTTTCGGAGCATAAAGACTTCCCGAAAACCCGGGATAATGGAAAGGATTGATAAAGATCCAGTTGAACTTCATCCGCGCTATGCGCGGTATGTGCTTTTCCCACACGTCGACGCTTCCCAGCAGTCTGGGAAAAATATTGTAGATTATCATCGGCTCTTTTTTAGTCATGCAGCGTCTCCTTTATCTTCTGCAGAAAATCCCGAAGAATATTCGCGTGGTCAAAGGCAAGGACAGGAAGGCTGTCGGCGCTGAACCAGCAGGCCTTTTCCGCATCAGTGCCCGGACAGAGCGGCAGGTCATTCTCGGCTATAAGGAAAAAAACAAGACTGAACGTCCGGCCCCGGGGGTCCCGGCCGGGAGCGTCGTAATAGTGGAAGAAATCCAGATCCCCTGCTTCAATACCGGTTTCTTCTTTAAGCTCTCTCAAGGCGGAAGTCCTGGCAGGCTCTTCTATTTCGACATAACCGCCGGGAAGAGCCCATGCCCCTCTGTAAGGCTCCTTTTTCCTCCTGATAAGAAGTACTTTTTTTCTTTTCTTCTCAAACACAATAATATCCACTGTCACCATGGGCCTGGGATAATCGTAACAGAATTTATCCTGACAAGATTCACCTGAGCTTTTATCTGATAAATTTTCAGTACCGCTTTTCATAA
>JAFGJP010000128.1 GCA_016929035.1 Candidatus Auribacterota bacterium
CGCGGGGTGGAGCAGCCTGGTAGCTCGTCGGGCTCATAACCCGGAGGTCGCAGGTTCAAATCCTGCCCCCGCCATAAAAACAAAAACCGGCTGCCTGCGGCCGGTTTTTTTTCAATATTCTTCTTCAATATCTTGTTCTTATATTAAGATGATTCTTTTCTGTTAAAAGATATATGTTATAATATATTTCAAGGAGATTTGGATGCGATGGCCATAATGAATATCAGAACAATCCCTGATGAGATACTTCGAAAAGTCTGTGAGCCAGTTAAGGAAATCGGCAGACAGGAGAAAAAACTTTTCGATGATATGGTGGAGACCATGATTCAAAAAGGCGGTGTTGGCCTTGCTGCTTCTCAGGTCGGCGAAAGCTGCCAGATATTTGTCGTCGGATTAGAAAATGAGTTCTACAAGATAGCGAACCCCAAGATAGTCGAATTTTTTGGAACAGAAGTCATGCAGGAAGGGTGCCTGAGCGTTCCAGAAGTCGTTAGGGATATGGAAAGGTTCTACGGTGTCATCATCAAGGGATTGAATGAAAACGGTGAACAGGTTGAGATGAAGGCGACCGGATTTCTTGCTAGGATCTTTCAGCATGAGATTGATCACCTCAACGGCAAGCTGATAATCGATTATTCCAGTCAATTTTTTAGGCCGGGCAACGAAAATGAAGAAAGACTATTATGAAACTCTCGGCGTGAGCGAAAGCGCGACGGAGGATGATATAAAAAAGGCCTACAGGAAGCTGGCCGTTCAATATCATCCGGACAAGGTAACCGGAGAGAATAAAAAGAAAGCGGAGGAAAAATTTAAGGCGATCACCGAAGCGTATTATGTTATCGGCGACCCCAAGAAAAGGCGGGAATATGACGCCTTGAGAAGCGGGGCCAGATTTGCCGGGTCAACGGGTGATTTTGCCCAGGCAAGAGGTTTTGACTTTGAGGAAATCCTGAAGCATTTCCGCGCGGCATCATCAGGACGTTCCAGGGGCCGCAGCGCCCGCTCCTCGATATTTGATGATATTTTTGAAGATCTTTTTTCAGATTCTTCCGGTCAGAACGTACGATATGCTTATGCCGGCGATGATCCTTCTTTCCAGGAATGGGAAGAGGAAAAAAGCGTAAAAACCGACCAGCATTCCGTTTTGCGCGTTCCCAGAGAAATTGCGCAGAAAGGTGGTAGAGTCACTTTCCGGCGGAACGGGAAAAGCATTTCTGTAAAGATCCCTGCAGGAATACAGGAAAATAAATCTATTCGGCTTAAAGGTGAAGGAGCATCCTGTCCCTGTTGCCAAAAACGCGGGGATCTGATTCTTAAAATCAACTTTAAATAGAACCGGGACTTTAAAACTTCTAAAAAGCCATGCCTGAGAGAGGAAAAGGAAAAAGGAATCGTTATCTATGAAAGACACTTATTCTTATCTGTTCGGGCCGGTTTTATCGAGGAGGCTTGGAGTTTCTCTCGGAGTTGATCTTGTTCCGCTCAAGACCTGTTCTTTTAACTGCAGATATTGTGAATGCGGCGATACATCAGAGATATCAGCGGAGAGAAAAGAGTACGTGCCCACTGAAACAGTCATCGATGAACTCAAAAGATTTTTGAAAAACGGGCCAAATCTTGACTTTGTTACTTTTTCAGGATCAGGAGAACCCACGCTCCATTCGAGGATCGGAGACGTTATTCTTTTTCTTAAGAAGCGTTACCCCGATTACCGCCTGGCTCTCCTTACGAATGGAAGTCTTTTTAACGACAGAAGATTGAGACGAAATCTGATGAACATTGACGTGGTTTTACCCAGCCTTGATGCCGGCACGCAGCGCATTTTTCAAATCATCAACAGGCCGTCCTCTGGAATTCGTCTTGGATCGATTATCAGGGGCTTAACAGATTTCAGGAAGGATTTTAAGGGAGAAATATGGCTTGAGGTCTTTATTGTTCCAGGCCGTAACGATACGCAGGAAGAATTGTCCGGGATAAGAAGCGCGCTGAAAAGGATCAAGCCGGATAAGGTTCAGCTGAACACTCTCGACAGGCCTGGTGCAGATCCATCTCTTATCCCGGCTAAAAAGAGATCTCTGGAAAGCATCCTCAGATTTCTTGATTATCCAGGAGAAATTATTGCCCGGTTTCCGACTCTTCCCAAGAGCGCCGACGTCTGTCGGAGCGATGCGTGCCTGGCCGTTCTCCGGACGCTGGCCAGGCGTCCTTCTACGCAGGTGGATCTCTGTTCTTCTCTCGGCATTGATAAGCAGACAGCTGAGCTGTGCCTGAAGAGATTGCTTTATGAAAGAATCATTGCACAAAGACGGCTCAAGAGGGGTGTTTTTTTCAGCTGCGTGAAACATCAAAAGGAAATGTTTTGTTGAATGGGTTGATTTTTTTGGAATTTTTTATCAAAATATGACGGAACATCTGAAAGCGAGGAAAGAGAAGATGAGTTCAAACGATGCTTTAAGAATCACTGATGAAAATTTTCAGACAGAAGTGCTGGAATCCCGGACCCCCTGCCTTGTTGATTTTTGGGCGGAATGGTGCAGGCCGTGCCTGATGATTGCCCCGGCTGTCGAAGAGATCGCCAGGGAGTATCAGGGAAAGGTGAAAATTGCCAAGGTCAATGTCGATGAGGCAGGCCATGTCAGCTCAGACTACGGCATCATGAGCATTCCCACTCTGGCTGTTTTTAAAGATGGAGAGCTTGTTGACAAAATGGTCGGGGCGTCTTCCAAGAGCGCTATAGAGGAGTTTATTAAGCCTCACCTTGCTTGATAGTTTAGAAAAGAAAAAGAAGGTGGACAATGAGAGCAAAAGTCCAGATTATCTGTGTCTTTTTATTGTTTTTCGCCGTTCATGCCGGCTTTCCCGGAAGCCTGGAAGATATCAGGAACAAGCTGAACGTCAAAAGCCATGATGACGGGGCAGATCCTGTTTCAGGGATTTCTGAAGGGACGCGTCTTAAAATCGTTCTGGCGAAAATCAAGGAGCTGACGGGCTTTGTGTGGGAGGGATCTCTTACGGACCATAAGTACACGAACAGGGTTTATGCCTGTGATGTCGTTCTTAAGATAAAAAAGAAGGAAAAAGGAGAGAAGACGTACTGCCCGGAAATACTGAAAGTCTATCTGTACGATAAGCATAATAATCTTATGACTGTTCTTCAGAGGTATATGGTTCATACGGGCGTGAAACATATCGAATACTACAGGGATTTTCAGGTTAACCGGACTTACCATTTGTATTTTTTAACGGACTTTGAAACTTATAAAAATGCCAAGTCACTCGTCGTCGTTATCGGAACTCCAGGCGAAGAAATAGTCGCCAAGGCGGAAGGCAGAGAAAAAATGGAAAAGCTTTCCTTCGAAGAAAAGTCTTATTTGAACCTGACTCCTTAAATTCGGCTTAAAAGTTTCGCCAACAGCCCGTGACTGGAATGGGATAAGAACCTATGAGGACTTCCTGCTTGATAATATTTTGCCTTATCCTCTTCTTTCTGTCTCCTCATGGGGGGATGCCTGACACGATTTACGATATTCAGAGAAAGCTGAACAAGTTTTCCAAACAGAGCTTTCCGGGAGAGCAACGGCTTTCCCGCGGCAAAAAATACCAGATCCTGCTCATGGAAGTGAAAAGTCTGCCCCGGAAAGACCAGCTCATGAAACTTCCCCAGGAACTCTATGCCCTGAGAGTTGAGTTTTCTTTAAGAAAAAACATTAAGAAAAACGGAATTTATCCGGAGTTTTTAAAAGTTTATTTTTATGACGAATCGAAGAATCTTGTGACCGTTCTCGGGAAGATGTTTACAGACATGGGAGGGACAAAGGACAATGCTGGTTCGTCAGTTCAAAAGAATCATTTTCTTGTGGAATTCATCGTTGAAGAGGAGCTGATAAAAAAAGCCCAGTACTTTCTTGCGGTGGTCGGCGATTCGGTGGAAGAGATCGTCGTTATGGTTGTTCCTGAAGACGAAATCGCAGATTTTGCATTTGAAGAGAAAAAATATCTTCCATTATAAGATCTTGCCATGAGACAGGATTTTTTTCTGTATTTCAGCCGGAATCCTGACGGGCCTGAAAGATTCATCGATGCAGACAAGAGAAGTTTTTGCTCTTGCAAGGACGTCTCCTGATCGGCCTTGCATAATTGTGTTGCGAAAGAGGATACGGATTTTCTCTATCTTTTCAACATCCGTATCGATGCGGAGAACGTCTCCATAGTGCCCGGGCCGAAGATACTCAATATCAACATGCCTTACAACAAACTGGATTCCCCGGGCCTTCATCGCTTTGAGGGATAGTCCCGTTGATTCGAAGTACTCGGTCCTCGCGCGTTCAAGATAGCGGAGATAGTTGGCATAGTAGACAACCCCGCCGCAGTCAGTATCTTCATAATAGACCTTTACGGTGATGTGGTGCGTCATAAAAGCGTTCTTCCTTTCAGAAATCCAAAAAAATATACCACCGCGCAGAAAAATTATCCAGCGAAAAGAGCAAAAAGAGAAGATATTCGTGTGAATTCGTGGTTCGTTAACGGACTCAACGGGACAAAACAGACAAACGGATTTCAGGGCGTGATCTTAAACGTCAAGGGAACCTGGATGTGGTGGATAAAGTTTTCTGGAGGAACAGGTAAAGGAGACGATTTCATGACAATTTGAAAAGCCGCC
>JAFGJP010000129.1 GCA_016929035.1 Candidatus Auribacterota bacterium
ATTTGTTTTTGGATCTGCCTTTTAGTTTTTCTTGCTTCTTTTCCGCTCAGCCCTGCGGAAGCCGGATTCCGTCTCCGGTTTGTTGAAGTCGACGTTATTCTTGATGCAGACGGGAAGGCCGAGATCTCTTATACAGTCAGATGGGACTGCCGTCAGGCCAGCTTTCATGGATTCTACTTTGAAGGCTTCATGGAAGACCCTGTCTTTGACAAGGAAAAGTGTTTTGCCGTGGACGACAGGGGGAACAGATATCCGATTGATATCATCCGCCTCAGCCGGAAAAAATACGACATCATCCTTTCCGACGGGTGCTCTTTTCAGAATGGAGAGATCACATACATATTCCGCTATGCGGCAGACCTTGAGGAAAGCGGAAACGTCACGCTCACAGAAGGCCCTCAGGGGCGCCTGGCTGTTTTTAACTGGGCGCCCGTGCAGTGGGATGATGCCATGGACCATCAGGCCGTCACGGTCTATTATCCGATAAGCCTTGCCTCTCCCTCTGTCAGGGAGGACGATCTTTCCAAAGTCATGTTCATGACGGAAAAGTTCGTGAACGAAAGATATCTCATCGATTATTCAACGGTCAGGGGCCTTAGCGGAGAGAACGTCCTCGCGATAAAATTTTTCAGAAAGAACCTCGGCCGGCGCTATCACTTCCAGATACAGACTTATGCGGATGCGTCATTTTTCCGTCTGAAGACTATGGCTCCCAGTCATCTTTTCGGGAGAACAGATGATAAGAAAAGGGCCAAAGAAAAATATATCCTCAACAGGTATTTTCCGGGCAGCGTTTTTTCCCGCCTCAGGCTTTCGCCGACAGGTTTTATTGGAATTGGTCTTTCAACTTTTCTTTTCTTCGGTCTTTTTCCGTTCTTTATCATGACAAGGAAGCACCACTCGATGCTCGTTGCTCAGGAAGGCCTTGAAAAGGTAAGGTGGGACGGAGACGAATGGGTACCTCCGAAGATCCAGGTCAGCACCTTCAGGAAAAAAGGCAAGATAAGCAAAGCCCTTGACCCGGTCGAGGCCGGATTTCTTCTTGATATACCTCTTTCGACTCTTATTGCAGCGATGTTAAAAAGCATGGAGCGAAAAGGCCTTATTATCATCCGGAGCCTTGAGCCGCTCCGCGTGGAGAAGGTGCCTCTTGGCCCGGCCAGCAATAATGTTTACGAAAACATGCTGGCTATGGCCATTGAACCTGACGGCGTGATCTCAGAGCATGGCATCAAAGAGATGTTCAATGCTCTGGCATCGGGCATTGAGCAGAAGATGTGGGACTGCGATCTTAAAGCCACAAAAGAATATTATAAAGGCAAGATGATGCCTGCTCCGTCAGAGGAAAGCGAAACTCTCCCGCAGAATATGTACTGGCATTCTTATCACCATTATTATTCCAGTGATAAACGCCAGACAAAAGATGACTTCAGTGAAAAAGTCAAAAGAGATATCGGAAACAGGTTCCCGGACATGAGTAAAGGTTTTTCGGGGTTCAGGACCTCGGCAATGTGCTATGAAGGGCCGTTCCTTCAGAACGTCTGCCACGACGCGTGTCACTCGGCCTGCCATTCAGCGTGTCATTCAGCCTGTCATTCCGCATGTCACTCGGCCTGCCACGGGGCCTGTCATGGAGCCTGTGTCAGCAGTGGACACTGACAGGCGATAAAAAGTAAGGGCTAAAGAGCTTAAAAAAATTTAGGGATATAAAAGTGGGATATGCAGAAAACATCAGATGGGTCGATGAATATGTGAAGAACATAGCTCCTTATGTCTTTGTCAGGGAAGCGGACAGCCTTCTGATAAAGATACCCAATGAAGCCTACAAGCTTAACAGTCAGGGGATGATGGTTGTGAAGCATATTCTTTCAGGAAAAAGCGTTGTTGATATCGTGAACAGCTACGGCGGACGCGAGGAAGAAGTCGCGAGGGACATCCACTTTTTTTTCTGCGATCTTAAGGCCCTCATGAAAGGCTGCTACAGGGAGAAAGAAGAGAGGGAAGCTATAGAAAAAGTTCCTTTTGAAATCCCTTATAACACTCTTCCAGTGCTTAGCGAGATTGCTTTGACTTACCGGTGTAATCTTGCGTGCTCTTTCTGCTACGCGTCATGCGGATGCAAAAAAGACGAAGATCATGAAGAGATGACCACTGATCAGGTCAAAGAAGTTTTAAGGATCATCAGATATGAAGCTGAGGTGCCGTCTGTAAGCTTTACAGGAGGGGAGCCGCTCTTAAGAGTAGACCTTTTTGATATCGTCTCATTTGCAAAAGAGCTGGGCATGTGGACCAACTTGATCACGAACGGAGTGCTGGCAGATAAAAAGAAAGTGAAAGAGCTGAAGAAAGTCGGTCTTGATTCAGCGCAGGTCAGCCTGGAATCCGGCATTGCCGGCGTTCACGATATGATTGTGGGAAGAGGCGGTGCTTTTGAAAGAACGATTTGCGGCCTCAGGAACTTCAGGGATGAAAATATCCGCGTCCACACGAATACGACAGTTACAGGCATGAACAAATCAAGCCTTCGCTCTATACTTGATGTTGTGAAACGCGAAGAGATGGGAAAATTCTCGATGAACATGCTGATGCCTGCCGGCTCTGCTATAGATCGTCAGGATGAGCTTCTTGTTACATATTCAGAGATAGGCGGCATTGTCATGGACATAGCGGAGAGGGCCCGTTCCATGGAACTTGAATTCATGTGGTATTCGCCCACGCCTGTCTGCATTTTTAATCCCATTGTGAACGGTCTTGGCAACAAGGCATGCGCCGCCTGCGACGGGCTTCTCAGCGTGGCGCCTGACGGCCAGGTGCTCCCGTGCTCAAGCTATCCTCGCCCAATGGGCAGCCTTCTTGAAAAAAAGACAAGTTTCAAAGAACTATGGAAGAGCGAAGATTTCCGCTTCTTCCAGGAAAAGCGTTATGCTCATGCAAAGTGCAGGGACTGCGGTCATCTTGCTTTCTGCCAGGGCGGATGCCCGCTCTACTGGGACCAGGTCGGGTACCAGGAGCTGATGGAGGAAAAAAATGGGATTCTTTCCTGACCCCCGGAGACAGGGGGACATCAAATTTGTTTTCTGGAAAAAGCTTCCTTACAAAACGCGCATGATGTTTATCGGAGCTTTTCTGGTAGCAGGTATCCTGACTCAGCTTTTTCTGAGTTTCTATGTTGGGATCATTCTTTTCATCATGGCGAGCGCTCTTGGTATTGTCAGAGGCTATCATCATAATCCGAGAGTACGGATCTCCGTAGCCGAGTGGCACCAGGTAACGCCTGATGAGTTCAACAAAGTCATTGTCCGGCAGAAACAGCTCGCAAGATGGGATACAGACATGTTCGACATCACGAACTTTCTCGGTTGTTTCTGTTTTGTTTTCCTTGCCGGATTATTCTTTTTTATGGCTCTTTTTATCGGGAAAAGATTCGGGGATCAGGGCATCATTTACTGGGCCGTAGACGCTTTTATTCTTTTTGTGCCGCAGTGGCTGTCAGGAGTTAAGTCTTATCTGAAAAAAGACAAGCTGATCATCAAAATAAAGCTTCTTCAGGAGATCATGAAGACCCTAGCTGACCCGAGCGACGTGCAGGTGCTTCCCATGATGTCCACATCCGAGGCAGGAAAAGACAAGAGGGTGCCGATTGACGCGCGCCTGATGATAAGGCTTCTCGGCGCTCCAAAAGACTTTATGGGCGTGCAGGTGCAGGTTTCCATCAACACGGTTCAGGGGCATCACTACCCGTATCTCTACTGCGTGCTTATTGCCAAAGAAAAAAAGGGGTATTTCAAATCTTACAGGTCGCTTAAAACAAGATCCATGAAGTTTCTTGTCTTTGAAGAAACCCACTCTGAGGATGTTGATGTTCTTGTCATCCGTCAGAAAACTACAAGGACATCAGGCTACCATACAAAAACAGGCGCGGCTGTCGCTATCGTTCTCCATTCTCTTGCTGTCGCCAGGGGGCTGATCAAGCAGAACCTAGAGAAAAAATAGTTAAAGTGTTAAGAAGCGCTACGCACGATAATTTTAAAGTCTACCGCAGAGAACGCAGAGGAGAAAGAGTTTGCTATGAAGGGCATGAAGGTTCGCCATTCATGGGGAAGGTTCTGGGCTAATTATAAAAAAAGCCATAGGACCAGTAAGGAATATTTCATTTTTGATTCTTTTTGCATTAATGATTGATGTTTACGTTAATAGTTAATCAAAAGAAAATATTTAATCGATTCGCGAACTCCCCGGCTACTTGTCCTGAGCGAAGTCGAAGGATTTAAGCCAGGGATGAAAGCGCAGAAGATTATCCCGCTGAGTGCCGCAAAAATGTCGAAGAGATTTTTGCGATAGGTTATGAAGCGGGGTCTTTTATAGAGACTCCGGGCTTTTCCGCATTAAGCGGATCCACCTCAGGTGGAAGCCCAGAGAGATTCATTTAATCATTTACTTTCCAGGTTGAAAGAGCTATAGTTAGTTGAAATATACGCTTAACTCTCTATTTATAACTTATGGATAGAGAGGCGGAGGAACCAAATCAGTCTTTAATGACTAGGGGTGAGTTTCTTCAATGAAGAATAGGGTTGCCCGGCCCGAACCCGACAGCTAACTTCGTAAGCGCGGAAGGGAGGATATACCAGAGGTGTGTATTCTCTGGTATTTTTTTATGCAGAAGAAGTTTGTTGTTAATTTTATATCAAGAATACTTTTTCTTGTTTCTTTGTTTTTGATATTACCACTTCTGTGGTCTTTTACTGATCCCTCATTTCATCTTGAAATAGAAGCTTTCAGTTTTACCATCCTGCTGGGTTTGCTTTCCTCATCAATTTTTCTTTCTTTTTTTAAAGTCGAAAAGATACGAATTGTCCATGCTTCTGCCAAAGATGCACTGTCCGTAGTCGGGTTAAGCTGGATCGTTCTGTCACTTTTGGGAGCGACCCCTTTGTTCATAACCGGTGTAGTCCCGTCATATACAGATGCGGTTTTTGAGATCGTCAGTGGATTTACTACAACAGGAGCAAGTATTTTTAACGATGTGGAGATTTTGCCAAGAGGAATTCTCTTCTGGAGAAGTCTGACACACTGGCTGGGAGGCCTTGGAGTGATTGCTCTTTTTATTGCACTTTTCCCTAGTCTCGGAGTGACATCTATGCGCCTGTATAATCTGGAAGCTTCAGGACTGGATTACAATAAACCTGATCCGTTGATAAGAAGAACAGCCGCTATGCTGTGGAAGATATATGTTTTCTTGACTGTTGTTTCAGTTTTATTGCTTTACGCCTGCGGTATGCCATTATTTGACGCTTTATGTCATGCATTCGGCGCAATTGCGACAGGCGGGTTTTCAACACAAAATGCGAGCATAGGCGCTTATGGAGCAAATATTCAATGGATCATCATCGTTATCATGATCCTGGGTGGAATCAATTTCTCTCTTTATATAGGCCTCTTTCATGGCCGTATTAAAAGATTTTTTCAGGATGAAGAATTTCGTTTATATCTATTTCTCTTACTTGCAGCTTCTGGAATCTGTCTATTATTGTTATCGTCAAATGGCGATTTTTTAAATAATGTCCGGCCAGCTGTTTTTCAGGTAGTTTCTCTGATGACAGCCACAGGTTTTGCTACAGCTGATTTTAATCTATGGCCGTACGCGACCCATGCTGTTTTTCTATTGCTGATGTTTATTGGCGGCTGTGCAGGCTCGACAAGCGGAGGATTCAAAGTTGTAAGAACACTTCTTTCTTTTAAAAAAATGCTGAAAACAATCCAGCAGGCGATTTATCCTCATTCATTGACAAGTGTTCGACTGGATGGTGTTCCTCTTCAGGATAACATTGTTTTTTCTATAATGGTGTATTTTATTCTTTATTTTACAACTTTTGTTTTCGGTGTTTTCTCCATTCTATTGTTTGATTCATGCGACATCACAACAGCTGTCAGTGCCTCGATCTCTGCTTTAAGCAGTGTCGGCCCGGGGTTGGGCAGGGTAGGACCGGCCCTCAATTATGCATGGATGTCTATCCCTAGCAAATGGACATTGATTTTTCTCATGCTTGCCGGCCGGCTGGAGCTCTTTGCGATTTTTGTTTTATTTATCCCGGCAACATGGAGGAAGTAGATTTATAAACAAAGACAAAAAGTATTTGATAAGATCTGTGGCAAAAACTCAACTAACCTGGATGTTTCATAAAAACATGAAATATCCGCCCGAAGGGCCGGTCGTTTAAATTGTTTACGATTTAAACATGCTGCCGGGGTATGCCCGTTTCATTCTTTTTTTCAATTAAACATGCTCGTCCGCTTTTTAGCGGTAAATATACGGGCCAAAAACCAAGTCCTCGCCCTTTTATTTAATTGAAAAGACGGTTATTTTCTGCTATAATAATCATACAGGCCACAACGGAGTGGTCTCATTTTTTTTATCCACAAGGGAGTGGAATAATCGCCAGAAGTCTATATTTTTTGATTTACAGGGTAACTCTCTTTATTTGAGGGTTGCCTTTTTTATTTTAGGGAAAAAACTAAGGTATAAATTTATGTTTAATGTTTTTGATTCAATATTGAACCTTTTTTCAAAGGAAATAGGCATAGATCTCGGAACAGCGAATACTCTTGTGTTTGTTCGCGGCAAAGGAACCGTTTTGTGTGAACCTTCTGTCGTGGCAGTCCAGAAAGAAACTCGTCAGGTTTTAGCGGTCGGGGAAGATGCAAAAAACATGCTAGGAAGAACACCCGGCAACATTCAGGCTATCAGGCCGCTGAAGGATGGTGTTATCGCTGATTTTGAGATAACAGGAAGCATGCTTCGCTATTTTATACGAAAAGTCCACGGAAAGGGGATCATTAAGCCAAGGCCGAGGGTCGTCGTAGCGGTTCCGTCCGGCATAAATGAAGTCGAAAAGCGTGCTGTCGAGGATTCGGTGACACATGCGGGGACGCGTGAGGTACACCTTGTCAAGGCCCCGATGGCTGCAGCAATAGGCATCGGGCTTCCTGTGGATGAGCCTTCGGGCAACATGATCATCGATGTCGGCGCCGGAACAACGGAGGTCGCTATTATTTCTCTTGCAGGCATCGTGGAAAGTGAATCTGCCCGTGTTGGCGGCGTCATGCTTGATGATGCGATAATGCAATACATGAAAAGGACATACAATCTCATGGTCGGGGAAATGATGTCTGAAGACATTAAAATAAAAATAGGTTCTGCTTACCCGCTTGAAGAGGAAATGACGATGGAAGTGAGAGGCAGGGACATCGTTGCCGGCCTTCCCAAGACATTGACGGTCAACTCTGAGGAAATAAGAGAAGCTATTGCCGAGCCCATTTCATCTATTGTGGAAGCCGTTAGGCTGACTCTTGAGCGGTGTCCTGCTGAACTTTCTGCCGACCTGGTCAGACAAGGTCTTTTTCTTGTCGGCGGAAGCGCTCTTTTAAAAGGATTGGATAAACTGATCGCAGAAGAAACAGGACTTCCGGTTAGGGTTGCTGATGATCCTTTAAGCGCTGTTGCCCTGGGAACAGGAAAGATACTCGAGGAGATCGATGTGCTGAAAAAAGTCGGTTTTGATAAAAGGAAAAAATAGGAGATGTTCCGGATATGATAAAAAGAGAGATATACATCACGGAGTTTGATAAAAAGCGGTTGGAAGAACTGATATCTGTCGCGCGGGCGTTCAGCAGTTATGAAGAAGAATATCTGAAGGAGTTAGAAGAAGAATTAAAAAAGGGCAAAGTCGTCGATTCTGTAAAAGTTCCAAAAGATGTCATCACAATGAATTCTCAAGTCAGGATTAAAGACATAGATTCGAATGAAGAGTTTGTTTATACACTGGTTTTCCCCGGAATGGCTGATATAGATCAGAACAAGATTTCCATCATATCGCCGGTTGGAACAGCTTTGTTAGGTTATCGAGAGGGTGATACTGTTGAATGGAAAGTACCGGCAGGAATAAGAAGGTTAAGCATCCTTGACATTTTATATCAGCCCGAAGCGGCCGGCGATTATAATTTATAAGACTGGCTGGCGTGAAAAA
>JAFGJP010000130.1 GCA_016929035.1 Candidatus Auribacterota bacterium
CGTTAGGTCGGTTTAGTCCGTTAAGAAATAGAAAACAGAGGACAGAAAAAAATCCGCGGGACGAAGGACCCTTCGACTTTGCTCAGGATTAACTGTAGAAGTAGGATGTAAAAGCACTAAGAGCTAAGAAGCAAAAATTGAAAAAATATAGTTAAGAAATTCGCTGAAAGCGATTATAAAAATCCAATTACTCTGTGACTTTATGTCTCTGTGGCAAATATATTAATCATCCGTGCAAAGCACACCTTCATTCTTTTTCATATCCCAGGATCTTAAAAAGCTCTTTAGAAGAATGCAGATACATGTCCTGAGAAATTTCTTCAATCCACTTTTCTTTTACAAAAGCATCCGCCTGAACGCGCGCATCTCCCCAGCCCTGGTCTTTCCACATGGGCTGATTCTCCCAGTTGCTGTTGATGTAGCTGATGATTTTGATGTTGTGTTCCTTAATAAACTGGAAATAGTTTTTAAACCATGCTTCCCAGGAAATTTTATCCATGCGCGTACCTATTCCCCTCGGGGTGCTTTCCCCTATCATAAGAGGCTTTTTATGATCTCTGGCAAAGCGGATGGCAGGCTCCATCATGTCTTGCGGCTGATCAAAATAGGAAAAAGCAATCCAGTCAACGTAGGCATCTCCAGGATAATAGTCATCGAGTTTCTGATCAGTGCCATGTCCATGCACATGCCAGACATACGCGATGTTGTCCACGCCGGAAGAATTCAGTTTATCGACTATGTATCGATAAGCCTCCGTGTACTGATCCGGGTCGTAATGATTATGCGATCCATCACATTCATATCCAATGCGAAGGAAGATAGGAATACGGACTTTTTTTGCCCATTTCTCAAGATGCCTGATGTTTTTATCATATTTTCCCTTCAGCGTATCATCCAGGGCATCGACCATGTAAAGGCCGATTTGTATAACGGTATCAGGATATTTTTCTATAAGCTTATCTGTGAAACATGTTCCTGAACCGTAGTCTTTTGAAACGCCGTCAAGCCCCTCCATGGTCTGTATGCTCGTGTATATCATGAATCCTCCAGGAACAATTCCGGTTTCCTTGATATAGGTTTCGACTGTTCTGTCGTCCTGGCCGACAATCAAAAGAATTCTGCCATCCGGAGGCTGAAAATCTCTTTGCCTTGAAACAACGCGCGAAGACATGCATCCTTCTAATAAACAAAATGTAAAAACCAATAATAGTTTTGCGTATTCCATCAGTCTGTTCTCCTTACACATAAAAAGGAACCATAACCTGAGCCAAGGTTTTGTATATAACATGCTCCAAAAAAATATATTATATGAACAGTGAAGAATATCAAACCGTTTCTTTTTTATACCTCTTTTTCTCTTTTATGCGTCATCAACGGGACTTAGGCACTTTATCCTGTGACACGCAAAGAAAAAGTGATATGATGGTCTCATGCCTGAAAAAGATGAAATCCTTCTGGAGGGCGGAACAAATGAGGTTGAGATACTGGAATTCGTCCTTCGGGAACACAGCTACGGCGTGAACGTGGCCAAGGTGAAACAGCTTATCCGCTTTGACTCCTCTCATCTCAGCCGAGTTCCTCTCAGTCTGCCCAATTTCATGGGCCTTTATGCTTTCAGAGACACAACCATCCCTCTTATTGACCTTGGCAAGGCTTTTGATTTAAGCGATGCCGAGGTTAATAAAAAATCTCTTGTCATGGTCTGTGAATTTAACAGGCTCACAAATGGCTTTTTCATAGATGAAGTCAAGCGAATACACAGATTGTCCTGGCAAAAAATGAAGCCGATAGACGAACTGGCTATGAATAAATCTTCATGTATAACGGGCACTGTTTCTATCGAAGAAAGAGATATCCCTCTCGTTGATCTTGAAAGCCTTCTTCTTATCATCAATCCTGAAATGGTCATAATGTCACATGATTCAGCCGAGTTGAAGGAGCCGGTTCAAAAAACCAGTACAGGTAAAATACTTATTGCCGAAGATTCCGGCGTGATGCGAAAGCAGATCGTTAAAAAGCTTAAAGCCTCGGGATTTGAAAACATCGAAGATTTCCCTGACGGGGAGCAGACTTTCAAAGCGATATTGGATTATTTCGAGCGTTCTCAAAAAGAAATCCGGCCTGTAACAGACTTCTTCAATCTGATCATCACGGATATTGAGATGCCTCAGATGGACGGACTTACACTTTGCCGGCGCGTCAAGCAGGAGCTTCGGATGGACTACATCCCTGTTATCATCTATTCATCGCTTATAACAGAAGAAATGGCCCGAAAGTGTGATCAGGTGGGAGCAGACATCCATGTCAGCAAACCGCAGATGGACAAGCTTGTCGAAGCGGTCAAAAAATATTTAAAGAAGCCGTGAATAGAGGAAAGATTACTTCGCAGCAAGGATGATTAATATATTTGCCACAGAGACACAAAGACACAGAGTCATATGTTTCTTTTAATCGCCTTCGGCGAATTTCTTAACTATATTTTTTCAATTTTTGCTTCTTAGCTTTTAGTTCTTTTACATCCTGCTTCTACAGTTAATCCTGAGAAAAGTCGAAGAGTCCTTCGTCTCACGGATTTTTTTCTGTCCTCTGTCTTCTATTTCTTAACGGACTAAACCGACCTAACGGACAAAACGGACTTAACGAGTTATTTTATTCCATCGCCAGCTCTTCAGCAAGGCGGTCAAGATGATCAGGCAGTTCGTCTATGCTTTTGACTTTGATATCAGCAGAATCGATTATCCGGGCTGTTTCTGTATCGATCAGCTTGACTGCCACAGAAACAATATTGCCAAACTTGATAACAGACCCTGTGACAATAGCTTCAACACCACGAATCTTTCCGGCCTTCGCTGCTGTTTCGACATCAATAAAAGTCGTTGACTGGAACTCCTGCTCTTTCAGGATGTCCTGTATGGAAAGCCTTGTGTATATCTCAAAAACGCCTGTTTTTATCATGGAAGATGTCATCCATTCAGCAACAATGTCTCCTGCATCCTTGACCTGAAGATCGCCTCTTTCCGTGAACTCCACAATAGCTGTCTTGTAGATCTTTTCCCGCTTTTTTCCTAACCGGGAAACAGGCTCTTTTTCTCTTATTTCTTCTTCAGACGACGCCTTGGTGTAATCCGATATCGCTTTTTCCTGCTGTCCTTTTTTATCATAGGCAAGGCCCCGGTTGTAATAAGCATCTGTATCATTAGGATTAATCTCAATGGCTTTCGTGTAATCGGCGATCGCCCTGTCAAAATCACCAAGGTTATCGTAGGCAAGGCCCCGGTTGTAATAAGCGTCTCCATACATCGGATTAATCGTTATGGCCTGTGTATAATTTTTCACGGCTGTCTTGTAATCCCCCTGATTATAGTAGACCAGACCGCGGTTGATATAGGCCTGGGAATCCCTGGGATTGATTTCGATCGAGCGGGTATAATCCTTAATCGCTTTATCATTTTCCCCCTGGTTATAGTAGACCAGACCGCGGTTGTAGTAAGCATCTCTTTGAAGAGGATTAATTTTTATCGCGCTGTTGTAATCTTCCATGGCTTTATCATATTGTCCCATGCGGAAGTAGAGCACCCCGCGGTTGTTAAAAGCCGAATCGTAATTCGGATTGATTTCAACAGCTTTTGTATATCCGTCAATGGCT
Source organism: Candidatus Auribacterota bacterium (assembly GCA_016929035.1). Taxonomy (GTDB): domain Bacteria; phylum Auribacterota; class JAFGBW01; order JAFGBW01; family JAFGJP01; genus JAFGJP01. Next base: position 3,647 of record JAFGJP010000130.1, read on the forward strand.
TTCTGCGTTTCCCCCTTCGTTTCATAAATGGCCGCACGATAATTATAAGCCTCATAATCCTGCGGATTCATTTCAATGGCTTTCGTATAATCTTTAATGGCATTGTCATAATCTTCCAGGCTGCTGTAGGCTATCGCCCGGTTATAGTAGGCATCTCCGTAGGACGGATCAATACTTATGACACGTGTAAATTCCCTGATCGCGCTCTGATAATCCCCGCTATCGATAAAGCCGACACCCTGATCCATGATGCCTTTGACATCATCCGGGGCATGAGAAGACATCTGCATCTCTCCGGAAACAGTAAACGTCTTTTCTGCGACTTTCTGATCTCCAAAAAAAATATCCACCCGGTAATCACCAGGATTCCAGTTGCCCGGATCCGGCCATCCCCAGCCGCTCCAGATGTCTGCATTTGACCAGTCGGAAGGAATATCGATAATCGCATCAGCTTCCCCGATAAACGAACCATCTGGTCCATAATAGCGGCCGTAGATAAGAGGCCTCTGCCTTTCGACCTGATAAAGAAGGTTTTTTGCACCGACCATATAATAAATAAACCGAGCTTCTTTCCCGGAAAAAGATGTCGTATAGCTGCGAAGGGATTCTTCCGGAGCAGGATCTCCTCCTTCAAAAAGCTTGATGTACTCAAATTCCATTTTCGGATTGTCATTGACAACAGTGAAATTTTTTTCTCCGATAAGCTGTCCGTCGACAAAGATTTTGGCTGTGTATGTGCCTCCTGTCCAGTTTCCAGGGCTGTCCCACCCCCATCCTCCGGGAAGCTCCGCAAATTCCCAGGCAGATGATATAGCCATCTGGTTGGTTATCTCGCCGACTAATTTTCCTTGTGCGTCGTAATATTTCCAGACGATATCGTGTGTTTGCTGCTTGACGTTATAAAGGAGATTTTTAACAGTCAAGAGACACCAGATGTAGCGCGTCTCGCTTTTCTGAAAATCATCGGTGAACTGACGGTTCGAAGCATCAGGGACTTCGTAGCCGCCTTCAAAGAAACTGATGGAACTCAGCTCAACTTCATTTTGGAAGCTGTAACCAGGCACAACAAAAAGGCATAAAATCAAAAAACTTAATAAAAAAACCGCCGAAATGCTTTTTTTGACTTTGTTTTTCATAGCTATCTCCTCTTCTTTAACAATATTTTATACCACTCTCCCCCGTTATGACAACCGAGAGTTTTCCTTTTTTAAAAATCGTTACCTTATTGAACGCTTTTTCTGCTCTACAAGAATCGATTATTTTTGTTCAGAAATATTTATCTGTTTTTCCTCTTCGGCCATGGTCCGCACGCTCTCTTTGATGATCCTTACACCGTGCTTGGGCGTTCTGTCAGAAAAATACAGACCCCAGTGAGGCCCGACGCTGTTCGGCTCCGTGCTTTTATAGTCTTCGTCAAAGGCTTCAAACAGGAAAAAATCAATAGATTTCTCTTCCGCTGTCTGAAGAAATTCCCTCAAGAATCTTTCCTGGTTTTTAGCTCCCGGCTGAGATAAGCCATTGGATAATCCGTCTGTCGGCCAGCCGGTTTCTCCTATGACGACACATTTATCCGGGTAAGCCTTTTTCAGCTCCATGTATTTTTCAACAGTATGTTCAGCGGCCAGCGAGATATCGATCTGCTCCCAGTAAGGGTGAATATTGAAAAAAATAAAATCAACATGTTTCACAAGAGCCGGGTTCTCCAGCCAGATTTTCCAAGGCTCAGCTGTTGTGACAGGCTGCGAAACACTTTTCTTCACTTTGACAATGTATTTTATAACCTTGAAGTTGGGCAGACTGTCTACCCCTCCCTGCTGACGCCTCAGGATAGCCTCATTTCCAACGACGACAAAAACGATATTTTTATAAGAATTCGCGACCTCGATCAGCCGAGAGATCTCCTTTTCATTGTCCTCTTCACTGCTGCCAAGCCATGCACCGGCAGCCACCTGAAGGCCAAGCTCATCGGCCAATTGAACGATTTTTTCATTCTCGCCGGTAACGGAGTAGATGCGCACGACATCTGTCATCTCCCTGAGAATAATCATGTCTTCTTTTATTTCTTCTTCAGAAGGAAAAGCTCTGTTCTTCGGATTCTGCGCTTCTCGAAACGGCCCGTAGTCAAGACCTGCCAGGCGCCTACCAAATATATTATCAGAGGAGTCAGGAGAATCAGGAAAAATGACAAAAAAGAATATGAACAGCACGGCTTTCAGGATAAGGGTAAATATTTTCTTTTTCACAGGATGCCTTTCAGGCAAAAGCGCTTTCGATCTTTGAATCCCTGAGGAAAAGAACAGATGTCCCCACTTTTTCTGAGACTGAACGGATCCAGGACAGATCGACCTCGCTCGCCATTCCAAAAATATTAATATCTGCTTCCGGAGCTTTTTTCAGAGCTTCTGAAAAATCCCCGACAAGGACTTCTATTTCAGCGTCATCCGGAATCCGCATGACCCGTATCAGCTTTGTAAGATAATTTCTCGCTCTCGCCGCTTCCTCCTGGTTCTTGACGACTTGCAGGATGCGCAGATTTCCATCCCAGTTTTGCTTTATCTGGAGAGATATGAGTATCGAAAGATTCACGTTCGGGCTCTTGTCCCTGACCCAGAGATTAACCCACTTGCTCTGCCCCAGCCCGACCTGAGGATGCACGCCAAGAAGCATTATCCCGATTGAGTGGTCTGCGTCTCTTTCAAAGATCTTTTCTATCATCAGGTC
>JAFGJP010000131.1 GCA_016929035.1 Candidatus Auribacterota bacterium
ATATGAAAGAAATACATCAACTCATCGCCGGAGCAACCGTCGGCGATGCCATAACCAATTATGCTCTCGAGATCAGAGACATCCTGCGATCCTCAGGACTGCGATCCGAGATCTTTGCGCCTTTGCAGCACACGGCTCCGGAACTGAAAGCCGCCGTCCTCCCGGTATCCGAACACGTTGCGACTCTTTATAAGAAAGATATAACGCTTTTCTATCACTTTTCCATCGGGTCGGAAATGACAGAATATTTTATTCAGGCACAGGGCTGGAAGGTGCTCTGCTATCACAACATCACTCCTGAAAAATACTTCCGTTATATAAGCGATCAGAGAGCCAATTTGCTTAAGCAAGGAAGAGAAGAGCTGAAAGCCCTATGCCATGTCCCTGACATCACTCTGGCTGACTCCGGGTTCAATGCCCGGGAGCTTGAAGAGTTCGGCTTTTCTAATCCTTTGATCGTCAATCTGACCCTGAACGAAAACTTTCTGAAAAAGGCGCCATCAAAAAAGATCATCCGCACCTATAAGGATTCTTTCACAAATTTTTTATTTGTCGGCAGAGTGGCGCCGAATAAAAAGCTGGAAGACGCATTGAAGGTTTTCTACTACTACAACAAAACCATCAATCCTTCCTCTCGGCTCATCCTTGCGGGCAGTTACAGTGGCATGGAAAAATACTATAATTATCTCCGCTCTCTTGCCTGTGAAATGGGGCTTCATGATGTTGTTTTCACAGGCCATGTTTCTCTTGAAGAACTCCTTGGCTACTACGCGGCATCGTCTCTCTTTCTCTGCATGAGCGAACATGAGGGACTCTGCATCCCTCTCATTGAAAGCATGTATTTCAGAAAACCTGTTTTTGCCCTGGCCCGGACCGCGATGCCGGAGACCATGGGAGATGCAGGCGTTTTAATCTACCGGAAAAATCATCGTGCCATTGCGGAACTGATCAATATCGTTCTCAATGATAAGAACATCCTTCAGAACATCATTGAAAAACAGAATGAAAGGATAAAAGACTTTCACAAGGACATCCTGAAGAAAAAGCTGAAGACAATACTGGGTTTTTAAAATGACAGAAATCCATCAAATGCTGTCCGGAGCCGTCGCTGGCGACGCCATAACCAATTATGCTCTTGAGATCAAAGAAATATTACAGTCCACAGGCATTCATTCTGAAATTTTTTGCCCCTATCAGCACACTGCTCCTGAATTGAAAAAAATTATTCTTCCCGCATCAGAGCATCTCCCAGATATTTTAAAAAAAGATCCGATTCTTCTTTATCACTTCTCAATCGGTTCTGAAATGACCGAATACTTTATTCATGCGAAAGGAAAAAGAGTTCTCTGTTATCACAACATCACTCCTGAAAAATATTTTAGATTTATCAGCGACCATAGAGCTAACGTTCTGCAAGAAGGAAGAAAAGAACTTGCTAGACTGAAAAATATAACTGATATTGCGCTGGCTGTTTCTCATTTTAACGCAAAAGAAATGGAAGAGATAGGATACAAAAATCCTCAAGTTATTCCTTTGACGTTAAATAAAAGATATCTGGAAACTCCGCCTTCAAGAAGTATAATTCATTCATATAAAGACTCGTTTACAAACTTTCTTTTTGTAGGCCGTGTCAGCCCAAATAAAAAGCTGGAAGATATTTTAAGAGTCTTTTATTACTATAATAAGACCATTAACCCGAGTTCCCGCCTTCTCTTTGTCGGCAGTTATACAGGCATGGAAAAATATTACACTTACCTTCGCTACCAAGCCAGTGAAATGGGTCTGCAAAATGTTACTTTCTCTGGTCATGTTTCTCTGGGAGACCTTCTGGGGTATTATGCTGCTTCCACTTTGTTCCTCTGCATGAGCGAGCACGAGGGCGTCTGCATTCCGCTTATCGAAAGCATGTACTTCAAAAAGCCCGTTTTTGCGCTGTCGCGTGCTGCTATTCCGGAAACGCTGGGGGATGCCGGCGTTCTCATTCAGGAAAAAGACTATCGTGCCATAGCTGAGCTTATTGACGTTGTGCTTCAAAATCCCGGCCTTTTAAATAATATTGTCGCTAAACAAAGCGAAAGAGTAAAAGATTTCCACCCAAACAGGCTCAAAGAAAAACTTAAAACTATTTTTAATATCTGACATGGAAACGATTACAGCGATATCAACGCCTGTCGGCATCGGGGGGCTGGGCATCATCCGGATTTCAGGTCCCCGGGCATTTTCTATTATCCGGGAGATTTTCATCTCTAAGAAATACGGGAAAAAATTTTTACCCAAAAACCTGCCCACGCATACGCTCTACTTCGGTTTTCTTGTGTGCAGAGGAAAGAAGATCGATGAAGTCCTCTTGAGCATTTTCAAGTCTCCCCACTCCTACACCGGGGAAGATACGGTTGAAGTAACCTGTCACGGAGGGGCGCTGGTGATGGAAAACGCCCTTTCGGCCATCCTGGCAACCGGCAAGGCGCGGCTGGCCGAGCAAGGCGAATTTACGAAAAAGGCATTTCTCAACGACCGTATCGATCTTATCCAGGCAGAAGCCGTATCAGATATCATCGAAGCCCGAACGAGCTCGGCCCTGGATGCTGCTGTCAGCCAGCTTCAGGGCCACCTGTCTGAAAAAATCAATTCCTTTAAGGAGAGCCTCCTGCACCTTCTGTCTGACATTGAAGCGAAAATCGAGTTCCCGGAAGATCTTGCGGAAAGTGAAACAAGGGATCAAAACAAGGCCTTGAGAAAAAAAATTCGAGACCTTTTGAAAAACATCACCTCGCTTATTCAAACCTTTGACGCAGGGGAACAGCTGAGACAGGGGATCAATGTTGTGATCGTCGGAGCTCCCAACAGCGGCAAATCAACCCTTCTCAACTCTCTTCTTGGTTTCGAGAGAGCTATCGTCACATCTGTCCCCGGGACGACCCGAGACTTTCTCAAGGAGTCTCTTTTCCTTGAAGGAGCGCTTGTCAACTTCATCGATACGGCCGGAATGCGGAAGGCCAGAGACATCATTGAAAAAAAAGGCGTCTCCCTCACAAGAAAGTCCATACAGGACTCCACGATCGCCCTGCACGTCGTCGACGGAAGCCAAAGGCTGACAGCCGATGACTGGCAGGTAGCAAGAGAACTCAAAGATATAAAAAATAAAATCCTTGTCATCAACAAAAAGGATAAAAAAAAGCACCCCTCCATCCGCCATGGCCTTCCGGGGTACAGAACATTTTTCAGGATTTCCGCAAAAAAAGGACAGGGGGTAGAAGACATCAAGAAGGAGATCGTCAAGACACTGAAGAGAAGCGAAGTTCGTTATGATGCCCGAAAAACGATACTGACAAACGTCCGGCACAGAAACGAGCTTGGCAGATGCAGGGAAGAGATTGAAAAAACGCTTTTCTCTCTTAAGCCGCTCACTCCGGAAGACATTATTTCCCAAGGGATTAAAAACGCCCTTCATCATCTTAACAATCTTTCCGGCGCAACAACTCCGGATGATGTTCTCAACAGGATCTTTTCCCGCTTCTGCATCGGGAAGTGACAGAAAACAGCCGTAAACCACGTTCAGAGGTCAGAAAACAAAGAAAAGGTGTGCTACGCACGGATATTACAGATTTAACCACAGAGCACACAGAGAAAAACAGAGAATA
>JAFGJP010000132.1 GCA_016929035.1 Candidatus Auribacterota bacterium
GCTTTTCAGGTCTTCCCGCAGTTCGCCCAGCTCTTTTTGCATGAGGGAGAACTGTTCAAGAACATTCCTTGCGTTCTGGTCATGGAACGATCCTGTCAGGCTTTTTTCATGGATAAAGAAAGTCACCGTGACTGTGTTTTTTTCTTCATTAAACGCTTTCTCAACCCGGCTCACCACCGCCTCGATGCCTTCTTCCCTGTAGAGCTTTTCAATGTTGTTTTTATCTTTGGAGATGGCCTCTTCGTTAAGAAAGTTTTTTGAAAAGAAACCAGAAGGTCTCGTCTGAACGATGTCCCGGAGCTTTCTGTCCGCTATTAAAAAATTCCCTTCAAACCTGACGTCTTCAATAATGACTCTGTACCCTTCGTCTATCCGAAAAGTTACCTTAACTTCTTGATTTTCAGGCAATTCCTCAATCATATAATCACAGGCAGCAAAATAGAATCCGCGCTGTTTAAGAAGATCCTCTATCTCGTACGCTTTCTGGCGCACAATCGTCTCGCTTGTCAAAGATCGATAATTCTTTATTCCAACCTGCCGGATGATCCAGCTGGGAGAAAATGACTCGGCTCCCCTGACGATAACCTCCGAAACATCCAGAGGCCCAACGAATTCCGCTTGTATTGTATTATCATATAAGGTGAAACAAAAAAGCTGTATTATAACAAAAGTCACTCTTAATACAAGCGTTTTTTTCATTTCTTATCCGTTTTTTGCGGTCCCTTATCAGCGCTGTGCTTTCTAAATGTTCTTGTCGGAGAAAATTCGCCCAATTTATGACCGACCATATTTTCTGTGACATAAACAGGGATGAATTTCTTTCCGTTATGAACCGCAAAAGTGTGTCCAACAAACTCCGGAATAACTGTTGATCTCCGCGACCAGGTCTTGATGGCCTTTTTTTCCCCGACCTGGTTCATCTTCTCAACCTTTTTGAGTAAATGACCATCAACAAAAGGACCTTTTTTTATAGATCTCGCCATAACTTCTCCTTAAGTGTCTCCTTACTTTTTGCTCCTGGGCTTGACAATATGGTCGGTCGGCTTGTTCTTTTTCCTGGTTTTATAACCTTTTGTCGGCTTGCCCCAGGGAGTACAGGGGTGCCTCCCTCCTGAAGACTTGCCTTCTCCTCCTCCAAGAGGATGATCAATGGGATTCATGGCAACGCCTCTGACCTTTGGACGCCTTCCCAGCCAGCGCGTACGTCCGGCTTTGCCCAGCTTGATCGATTCATGTTCAGAATTGCCGACTTTCCCTATGGTCGCCATGCAAAAGACCGACACTGTTCGTATTTCTCCGCTCGGCATACGGATGTGTGCCTTTTCACCTTCCTTGGCCATAAGCTGAGCCGATGACCCTGCGCTCCTCACCAGCTGTCCGCCTCGTCCTTTCTTCATTTCGATATTGTGGATATCTAATCCCAGAGGGATGTTCTTGATGGGCATCGTGTTTCCCGGGGTCACTTCAACATTTTCACCGGATAAGACCATTGAACCGACTTTGAGGTCTTCCGGACAAAGGATATACCTTTTTTCGCCGTCGGCATATTTCAGAAGAGCGATCCTGGCGGAACGGTTGGGGTCATACTCAATATGAGCAACCTTGGCCGGAATATCATGCTTATCCCTTTTAAAATCAATAATCCTCAGTTTCCTCTTATGACCGCCGCCTCTCCTTCTCATCGTTACACGGCCAAGGGCGTTTCTTCCGCTTGTTCTTTTCTTGGAAACAACCAGGGACTTTTCAGGCCCGCTCTTCGATATCTGACTATAATCAGAGATACTCTTGAACCTCTGAGACGGCGTCTTTGCTTTAAACGTCTTAACTGTCATCTTTTTCTCCTTACAATCTCCTTCGCGATAAAATCCGCTTTCACCCGGGCAATCCCCGCGTTTTCCTTACGCAAAATCTATTTTCTGTCCCTTCTTCAGAGTGACAACGGCTTTTTTCCATGACGGGGTCATTCCTTCAGCTCTTCTCACGCGCTTTCTTTTGCCCCGGTAGTTCATCGTATTGACGCTCGTCACATTGACATTGAAGATCTTTTCAACGGCACGCCTAATCTGAATCTTGTTCGCTTTCTTTTCCACGCAAAAAACATACTTGCCCTGCTTTTCAGAAAGGGCCGTTGATTTTTCCGATATAACCGGGTTCATGATGATATCATACATGTTTTTCTTCATGACTTTATCCTCTGACTTTTTCCTTGCTCTTCGATTTCTTACTGACCGCGCGCTCGCATCTTTTCACGGCATCTGAAAAGGCATCCCGGGTCAGAATAACGCTGTCAAAACGAAGCAGATCGTAAACATTGAGGTCCCTGTATCGCATAACTTCTGTTCTGGGAATGTTCCTGGCGGAGAGATGAAATGATCTATTGTCTTTGTCAACGACAAAAAGAGAACTTTTCAGCTTCATGGCGCTGAGAAAACGGGAAATCGCTTTTGCTTTGACATCTTCTCTTTCTCCGGAATCAATAACTTTAAACTTGTTTTTCACAAACTTCAAAATGAGGCCCAGCGCAAGGGCCTTGTCTCTCACCTTTTTGCCGATCTTCTTTTTCACAACACGGTGCCTGGGTGGAAAAGCAACCCCTCCACCGACGCGCACAGGTGAAGATGACATGCCGGCACGAGCTCTCCCCGTGCCTTTCTGCCTGTAAAGCTTCTGGGTTGAATGACTGACCTCACTGCGGGTTTTCGCATGTCCCATACGCTTCTTTCTGTTCGCCTCATACAGAATGGCCACATCGCTCAAAAACTGTCTGACAGCGCCTTCATCGATCTGAAAGACAGGTATGTCAACAGAATCCACTTCCTTACCGTCCATGTTGAAAACGTTTACTTTTGTCAGTTCCTTCACCATCTTGAATCTTTCCTTTCAAAATAATTCAATCACTGGTCACTATCTCTTTAAAATTCTTACATCTTCATCTCAAACTTCGTAGAAATAATGAAGGTGGAAACCCGCTTATCCGGAAGCTTCATCACCAACAGCTTCATCATGAAAAATTCACATTTTCACTCTGAACTTCAAATTTTTATCTTAATGTCCACGCCTGCCGGGAGATTCAGCTTCTTCAGCTCATCAATCGTCCTGGCTGTCGGCTCAACAATATCAAGAAGTCTCTTGTGAGTACGAATCTCAAACTGCTCTCGAGACTTTTTGTCGATGTGAGGCGACCGGTTCACAGTATGCCGTTCTATTTCCGTGGGAAGAGGGATCGGCCCATTGATTCTTGCACCGGTTCTCTTTGCTGTCTCCACGATCTCTTCAGCAGACTGATCAAGAACCCTGTGATCGTAAGCTCTTAATCGAATTCGAATTCTCTGACTCAAAACAGTTCCTCCTTCAGCTCCTACTCGATAATATCCGTGACGCGTCCGGCGCCCACCGTTCGGCCGCCTTCGCGCACAGCAAAACGCAACCCTTTTTCCATCGCGATCGGCGTGATCAGCTCGACCATCATGCTCGACACGTTGTCGCCCGGCATCACCATCTCCACGCCTTCCGGCAGCTGCGCCACTCCGGTAACGTCCGTCGTCCGGAAGTAAAACTGCGGACGGTATCCGTTGAAAAACGGCGTGTGGCGCCCGCCCTCTTCCTTGCTCAGCACGTACACCTCGGCCTTGAACTTCTTGTGCGGCGTGATCGACCCCGGCTTCGCCAATACCTGGCCCCTCTCGATCCCGTCCTTCTCTATGCCGCGCAGAAGAACCCCGATGTTGTCCCCGGCAAAACCTTCGTCCAGCACCTTCCGGAACATCTCCACGCCCGTCACCACCGTCTTTGTCGTCGGCTTGATCCCCACGATCTCTATCTCGTCTCCAACCTTCACCTTGCCTCTCTCCACGCGGCCCGTTCCCACTGTGCCGCGCCCCGTGATCGAAAAAACATCTTCCACGGGCATCAGAAACGGCTTGTCCACATCACGCTCCGGCGTCGGTATGTAATTGTCCACTTCTTCTATCAGCTTCATGATCGACCCTTCGCCAACCTCGCTCTTGTCCCCCTGAAGGGCCTTCAGCGCGCTCCCCCGAACAATCGGTATCTCGTCACCGGGAAACTCGTACTTGCTCAAAAGCTCCCTCACTTCCAGCTCCACTAGATCCAGCAGCTCAGGATCATCTATCGCATCCACTTTATTGAGGTATACCACGATGGATGGCACGCCCACCTGCCGGGCCAGAAGAATGTGCTCACGCGTCTGCGGCATCGGGCCGTCTACAGCGCTCACCACCAGAATGGCTCCGTCCATCTGCGCCGCTCCGGTGATCATGTTCTTCACGTAGTCCATGTGCCCCGGACAGTCCACGTGCGCATAGTGGCGCTTCTCTGAAGAATACTCCACGTGCGCCGTCGCTATCGTCAATATCTTCGTCTCGTCACGACGACCCTGCGACTCGCTCGCCTTGGCCACCTGGTCGTACGACACAAACTGGCTCAGACCCTTGTCCGCCAACACCTTTGTCATCGCGCTCGTCAGCGTCGTCTTCCCGTGGTCCACGTGCCCGATCGTCCCCACGTTGACGTGCGGCTTGCTCCTCTCAAATTTCTCCTTCGCCATCCTCTTACCTCCTTAATCGTAACTCTCTTTTCTGTTTTTATGATTGAATTGCTCTCTACAACGAAGCGCATATTATAATACAGTTATCTCTTCCAATCAAGTATTTGTTCTTCGATATTTTTTGGAACAATATCAAAAAATGATGGCTCCATCGTGTAGCTTGCTCTTCCTTTTGTCAGAGACCTTATATCGGTTGCATAGCCGAAAACTTCAGCCAGTGGAACCTCGGCGTCAATGACCCTTGTTTTTTCTTTTGCGTCAATATGCTTGACCTTTCCCCGTCGGGCATTGATATCCCCGATGACGTCCCCCATGTATTCTTCAGGAGTCATGATCTGCATCTTCATGATGGGCTCCAGCAAAACAGGCTGGCAGCTTTCGACAACAGACTTGAACGCTATGCTGGCAGCCATCCGGAAAGCATTTTCGTTCGAGTCGACATCGTGATAGCTTCCTCCGACAAGGCGTATCTTACAATCTGTCACCCGATAGGCGCCAAGAGGTCCGATAGAAGCCGACTCTCGAACAGCCTCCTCGATAAAGGGAAAATATATATGCGGTATCACATTGTCATTTTTTATTTCACTGACAAACACAATCCCTTTCCCTCTCTCGACGGGCTCAGCCTGAAAAATGACATGCCCGTACTGGCCGCGCCCTCCGATCTCTTTCTCAAACCGTCCTTCAGACCGCCCGCTGGCCGTAATCGTTTCCCTGTAAGCCACGTAAGGCTTCCCAACGCGAACCTGCAGGTTGAACTCTCTCAAAAGACGATCGCGAATAATTTCAAGGTGAAGTTCGCCCATGCCTGAGATCAACTTTTGTCCGGTGTTCTTGTTAATGCTGATTTTTATCGTCGGGTCTTCCTCTTCTATGCCTTTGAGCACAGAATCCATCTTGTCTTTATCCACATTGCTTTTCGGCTCTATCGACATGGATATGACCGGTTCCGGAAAATGCATGCTTTCAAAGATCACTCTTCGGTTCAGGCTGCAAAGAGTATCGCCTGTCGCCACTTCTTTAAGCCCGACCGTCGCTACAATATCTCCAACTTCAACGGCATCTATGTCTTCCCGGTTGTCAGCATGGACTCTTAAAAGGCGTCCCACTCTTTCAACCGTATTTTTCGTCGCGTTCCGTATTTTATCTCCCTTTTTCAGCCTGCCGGAGTAAACGCGGAAATACGTCAGCTTCCCCGAATAAGAATCTCCCGCCACTTTAAAGGCAAGGGCAGAAAAAAATTCTTCTCGGGATGTTTTCATGACGACTTCTTTCCCGTCCTTTGGATTAATTCCTTTTGCCGGAGGAACATCAAGAGGAGCAGGAAGATAGTCGACAATCGCGTCAAGCAGTGGCTGAATGCCCTTGTTCTTCAGTGCTGATGCACAAATCACGGGATAAATATCTCCCCTGACAACCATCCTTCTAATGGCCGCCTTGATATCCTGCAACTTGTAATTCTCAGCCAAAAACTTTTCCAGAAACTCTTCGTCGCTCTCAGCTAAAGCTTCCAGCATTGCGTGATGATGAAACTCAGCCGCTTCATGCATCTTTTCAGGGATATCTTTTTCCGAAACTGTCATGCCCTGGTCATCTTCCGAAAAGGTCACGTATTTCATCTTCACAAGATCGATGATCCCTGAAAAATGGCTTTCGCTTCCAACGGGCAGCTGTATGGGGACAACATGCGCCGCTAACTTATCCTTCATGCTTTGAACCGCCTTCTCAAAATCAGCACCTATGCGGTCCATTTTGTTGACCAGGACCAGCCTAGGAATATGATAGCGGTCTGCCTGGTGCCAGACTGTCTCGCTCTGAGGCTCAACGCCCGCAACAGCGCAAATAACAGCCACCATTCCATCCAATACTCTCAAAGATCGTTCAACTTCAATCGTGAAATCAACATGTCCGGGTGTATCAATCAGGTTGATTTTGCAGTCTTTCCAGTAAATCGTCGTCGCGGCTGAAGTGATTGTGATTCCACGTTCCTGCTCCTGGACCATCCAGTCCATTGTCGCCGTGCCGTCATGCACTTCGCCGATCCGATGAATTTTATTCGTATAATAAAGAATCCTTTCTGTCGTTGTCGTCTTTCCAGCATCAATGTGGGCGGCAATGCCCA
>JAFGJP010000133.1 GCA_016929035.1 Candidatus Auribacterota bacterium
ATGATGAACAGGAAAAGCTTAAAATGAAGATCCTTGGCGTAAGCTGCAGCCCGAGAAAAGAAAAAACAACAGAATACTGCCTGAAAAAAGCGTTAGAAGAAGCTTCCTCTTTTCAAGGCATTGAAACAGCTTTTCTATCTCTTGCCGAGAAAGATCTTCATGGATGCGCTGCCTGTCAATATTGTCGTAACGTTCTGGATTGCAGTTTAAAAGACGATTTTCAAAAAGAAATTTTACCCCTTTTGAAAGACCCGGCACTCGCGGGCATTATTATAGCTACCCCTGTTTATTTTGGGACCATGTCTGCTCAGTGCAAGGCTTTTCTCGATAGAACGCTTCCCCTCAGAAGGAACGGATTTATGCTCAAGAACAAAGTGGCCGGAGTCATTGCGGTCGGTGGTTCGCGGAACGGCGGTCAAGAGCTGGCCGTTCAGGCTGTCCACGCCGCTCTTCTTATCCAAAACTGTATTATCGTGAGCGATGGATGCAATACGTCTCATTTTGGAGGCACAGCCTGGGAAAGGCATCCCGGCGGCATAGATAAGGATGAAGACGGCCTTGAGACAGTTAAAAACTTAGGAAAAAGAGTCGCTGAAACGGTTTTAGCATTAAATAAAGTTAAAAGTGCCTAAAATGCGCTAAAGTGCACTAAAATTTGAGGAGCACTGGCGTAGTGAAAAGAGAAGATAGACAACAAAAAAAATTAGTTATAAATTTTGCGCTTTAGCGCTCCTCAATTTTTAATTTTTAACTTTAAATTTTTAATTTGTTCGAAAGGAGTCATTTGTATGGCGACATTCGAAAAAGGAAATGCCGTAATAGGCCAATCCGGGGGACCAACCCTTGTTATCAACCAGTCCCTTGTAGGCATTGTCAAAAAACTCAAAAAATATCTTGAAATAGGCAAGATCCTCGGCGCTGTTCACGGCGTCAAAGGCATTCTTGACGATGAGTTTGTGGACATGAAACAGCTTGACGATGATCTTCTTGAAAAGATCGCAAAGACACCTTCCTCAGCTCTTGGCTCGGTCAGGCTCAAGCCTAAAAAAGATGATGTTCTCAAGATGTTTGACGTCATGAAAAAAAATGATGTGAAGTATTTCTTTTACATCGGAGGCAACGATACAGCTGAAACAGCGTTCATCATCAACGAGATATCCAATGAAACAGGTTATCCTCTGAAAGCTTTTCACGTTCCGAAGACGATCGATAACGATCTGCTGGTCAATGACCACACTCCCGGCTTCGGAAGTGCCGCCAAGTTTATTGCCCAAGCCTTTATCGGCGACAACCTCGATAACCGCTCCCTCCCAGGAATAAAAGTCAATATTGTCATGGGCCGCCATGCCGGATTCCTTACCGCTGCCTCTCTTATGGCAAGAAAGTACAAGGATGACGGTCCGCATCTTATCTATGTCCCTGAAACGACCTTTACTGTTGAAAAATTCGTTAACGATGTTAAAGAAGTCTACCAGCGGCTTGGCCGATGCATCATAGCTGTTTCTGAAGGAGTCTCTGATGAAGAAGGAAGGCCGATCATCGAAAAAGAAGTCTTTTTCTCTACGCCTGAAACAGTTATTGATAAAGACGGCTCTCTTCTTCAGAAGCAAAGAGAAGTCGACTCCCACGGCAATATTCAGCTGAGCGGCTCAGGAGCGCTCGGAGACTTTCTGGCCATGATCATCAAGGAAAAAGTCGGGGCTTCACGCGTCAGGGCCGATACCTTTGGATACCTTCAGCGCTCATTCCTGGGGTGCCTTTCTGAAGTCGACAGCCGTGAGGCCCGTCTTGTGGGTGAAAAAATCGTGGACTATGCCGCTGAAGGTAAAGAAGGCGGCTCGGTCGCCATTATCCGGAAAGATTCTCCAAAGTATGAAATCGATACGATATTTACCCCTCTGCATACGATCGCAAAAAAGACAAAATCGCTCGATTCCAGGTACATTATCAACGGGAACGATATTGACGCAAGCTATCTTAAGTACGTCAGCCCACTTGTAGGTGAGATCCCTGAAATCGCTATTATTGAAGACGACAGAATCTAGTAAGAAAATTACAAATTGATGATGAATGGCCTATTTTATTTTTGTAATAGACAGGACAGCTAAGATTTTTCAGGAACTTTTTCTGAAATAATAAGACCAAAAAAATTAATATAAACAAGGAAGTGAGGGGCCATGAAACGATTAAAGTCATTTTTAGCTGTATTCTCTCTTCTGGCAATCGCTGTTGTTCTTCCGGGATGCGATGAATATTCAAATGGCATTGCCAAGCTAGGGGAAAATGAAGTGGGCGTCATGCTCAATAACCTCACAGGAGAGATGAAAGTCGTTACCTCTGTGGGAACACAGATATTTCCTCCCATACTTTTCTCCTTCTATACTATCGATAAAAAAGAACAGACTCTGGAGATGACAGCTGATGCGAGCTCAGGCTCGCGCTTTGAAAAAGATGATATCAAAATCAAAACTATCGACGGCAGTGATGTTTATGTTGATATGACCATTCAATACAAGATCATTCCCTCCATGGCTGATACGCTTCTCCGCGATTCCGGCCCAGGTGAAGCTTACAAGTACAAGTGGATAAGAGATTACGGCCGCTCTATTGCACGCATGGAATTTGGCGAGCTTACAACAGAAGAATTCTATAATGCCGCTAAAAGAACGCAAAAAGCCGTTGAGGTCAAAGATAGGCTGAATAAGATGCTCGCTGACCACGGCATCGAAGTCACGAACATCATCCCTCAGAATTTCCGCTTCTATGAAGAATACGAAAAGAAGATCAAGGAAAAGAAAGCCGCAGATCAGGAAGTGGACAAACAGAAATCCAAGGCCGAGGCAGCCAAGGAAAACCAGAAAAGGCGCATCATCGACATTGAAAGAGAGATAACCATTGAGCTGACGCAGTTTACAGGCCAGCAGAAACAGCGCGTTATCCAGATGCAGGG
>JAFGJP010000134.1 GCA_016929035.1 Candidatus Auribacterota bacterium
GTCATCCAGAGCCGTTCTTTACAACCTTATCAATTTATCATGGATGAGACATGCCGGCTTTTACAGGAAAAAGGCATTCGATATAAGAGCAGGGTCTTTGTGCTGGATGAATCAGATACTTCGCCGAAAGTGATCTTGAAAGAGGTCGAGAAAAAAAAGCCTGATATTATTTTGACTATCGGATCAGAGTCAACCCTTTTTTCATCAAAAAACATATCGAACATACCGATGATTTTTTCCATGGTCTACAGGGTCGATCCCATTGAAGAATCGGTGAAAAGCAACTCTTTTCTCAAGGGAGTCTATTTAAATATTTCTCTTCATGAACCCTTGAAAATATTACAGGAGATGAATCCTGAACTCAAAAGAATAGGCATTATCTATACGCCTTCTCTTTTTCAGGAGCAGGTCAACCACATCGAGAAAGAAGCCGGCCGTTTAGGGATTTTAATCGTACGTGGTGAAATTCAAACGGAGTTTAATATCCCTGAGGCCATCAAGGACATTACAGAAAAGTCAGATGCCGTTTATCTTCTTCCTGACCCGAAAACGATGACCGCGGATTTTATAAAAAAAATCATGCTGGCGACATACAGAAAAAAGATTTTTGTTTTCGGCGAATCCTATGAATGGGTAAAAAAAGGCGCTCTTGTCGGCTTTGCCTTTGACATACAGGAAGTCGTGGAAAAAACGTTTCAGCAGATGCTGCCGGTTGTGGAAGGAAACTCAATAGCCGATATGGAAAATGTCATGTGCAAAGATTTCCGTCTCTATCTCAACATGCGTGTTGCCGAGGCATTAGGTATAAAACCGGGAAGACAGATCATAATGAGAGCCGACAAGACAGGAAAGGTCGTTCGCTGAAAATGATCATGCAGGAAAAAGTCTATAACAAGAGGCTTGTTTACAGAGTCCTGAGGACTTTTATCACGATCATTATCGTTATCGTGGCAGCGCTGGGATATCTTTTCCTGACGACATTGAAACATATTTATCAGTCGGAGCTTGAAAAAAGAGGTGATGCCCTGTGCAACAATCTGGCCTTCAACAGCCGATATGAAATGTTTATCCGTGATGATGAAGCCATGAAGTCTCTTCTTGACGGGATCCTTCTTGAAGAAGATATCATCTTTGCCTACACCATCGATGATGACCAGAATATTCTTGCCTTTAAATCCAAAGGAATTAATGAAAAAGATAAAAAGCTTATCGATAATATTATCGCGAAGGGAAATCGAATCAACAGAACAGGAAAAGAATATCATAGCCTGAAAAGTGATCTCAATGTGCTTCATATAGCCAAACCGGTTCTGCTTGAGCCTGAAGAAAGTAAAAGTCCTGATGAGACAGTTCTTTATATTACCACCGATCAGACGCTTGTCTCTGTTGATAAAACGCTGCTTCTTGGATATGTCCATGTGGGTATGTCGCTTGAAAGACTGAATCAGAGGATAAGCGAGTCCGAGCGGTTTATTCTGGTCTTAAGCATAATTTTTATTGTTTTCTTTTCATTTATCGCCATGCTTTTTTCCAGAACCATTGTCAATCCGATCATTGCTCTTGTTCAGGCGACCCGCAACGTATCTCAGGGTGATCTCAACTACAGGGCTGAAGTGAAGTCAAAGGATGAAATCGGGCTTCTGACAGATTCATTTAATACAATGACAGAGGACCTGCAAAGATTTCAGAACGAGATCCTCGTGCTCAATAGAAACCTTGAAGAAAAGATCAAGGAGCGCACCCGCGAGCTTGACCAGACAAACCAGGAGCTTATCCGAAGAAACGAAGATCTCCAGAGAATGGCAAGAGAGCTGGAGCAGTCCAACGTAAAAATAAGGGAAGCGGACAGGCTGAAGAGCGAGTTCCTGGCCAATATGAGCCATGAACTGAGGACTCCTCTTAACTCGATTATCGGATTTTCCGCCCTTTCCCTCAAAGATCCGGAAATAGTCGGCATGCCGTCCATCAAAGACAACTTTGAAGAGATCCACAAAAATGGCAAACAGCTTCTCGACATCATTAATGATATTCTTGATCTTTCAAAAGTCGAAGCAGGACGGATGGAATTTGTTAACAAAAAATTTGAAATCAGCATAGTTATCGAAGATGTGATCAAGACCATGAAAGTCATCAAGGAAAAAAAGCCTGTAGAATTTCAATCACACATCGAAGAGAACCTGCCTCTTGTTTTAGGAGATCCGGACCGTATCCGCCAGGTCCTCCTTAACGTCGGAAGCAACGCTGTTAAATTTACGGACAAGGGATCGATCGAGATTTCCGCTAACCGAAAAGGCAACTATATACAGATTTCCGTGAAGGACACAGGCGTCGGGATAAAGGAAGTGGACATTCCAAAAGTCTTTGAGTCCTTCAGACAGATCGACGGATCATCAACGAGAAAAGAGGGAGGAACAGGCCTTGGGATGACGATTTCGAAAAAGTTTGTTGAGCTTATGGGCGGAACCATATGGATCGAGTCAGAGTTTGGCAGGGGAACAACGGTTCATTTTACCATTCCCATAGGCCCTGAGGTGAAGCACTACCTTCAGGAGGAAAC
>JAFGJP010000135.1 GCA_016929035.1 Candidatus Auribacterota bacterium
ATCAACAAGATGAAAAAGTTTGAGAAGCTGGTTCTTGCCGTAAGAGAGGCAGAAGATATTCTCGGCAGCACAAATGTCGCCATCAGCATCAAGGGCCATCAGATAAAAGTTCCCTACAGGCTCCTCCTGACTCGCCTGAACACGCTGATAACTCTGAACATCGGGAATAAAGAAATCAGCTTCAGATTTAGAATAGAACCTTTGGACGATCAAAAATCCCTTTAATGTCTGATTTGTTTGGCCATGACCTCTGAGAGTGATGAATTAAAAGAAATTGTTAACGACTTCATAGTCGAATCAGAAGAAATTATCGAGAAGCTTGACCAGAAAATGCTTTCTCTTGAAAAAGACTCGAGCTCAGATACTCTTAATCAGGTTTTTCGCGGGTTCCATACAATTAAAGGAACTTCCGGTTTTCTGGGTTTTCAGAAGGTCAGCAACCTGACACACCTTTCGGAGAATGTCCTTAACGTTCTTCGGAGGGGAGAGATGTCCGTTACTCCGGAAATCGTGGATATTCTCCTTGAAGCCCTGGATGTTCTTCGGCTTCTTGTTTCCAACATCAAGGAGGAAGGGCAGGAAAGCTCGCCGGAAAATCTTCCGCATGTTCTCGAGCAGCTGAAAAAGTTTCAGCCTGCTGAAAAAAAAGAGGCCCCGGCTGCACCCGAAAAAACGGCAGAGCAGGCGGTGCCGGCTGTTCCCGCCCCGGAGCAAGAAAAAATCATAGAAGCTCCCGCAGCGAAAATGGAAGAAAAGGTTCCCGATGAAGAAGAGAAAAAGCTGGGCGAAATTCTCATACAGGAAGGCCTGGTGACGGAGGAGGATATCCAGGATGCCCTGAAAGAGCAGGAGCAGGGCCAGAAGCTGGGCGAGATCTTTATCAGGAGGGGGATCATTTCCAGAGAACAGCTCGAAAGCACTTTGAAAAAGCAGAAGCCCAAGCCGGGAAAGATAGACCAGACCATCCGTGTCGAGGTTTCCCGCCTCGACAACCTTATGAATCTTGTCGGAGAGCTTGTCCTTGGAAGGAATCGCCTGTCGCAGGTCTGCAAGAAAATCGAGGGCGCGTGCTATGACGACAGGTCTATTGATGATCTGAACGAGACCATCGCCCAGCTGGGAATGATTTCCGGAGATCTGCAGGAAAGCATCATGAAGACCCGGATGCTTCCGATTCAAAGAGTCATCGGTAAATTTTCCCGCATCATAAGAAGCCTGCAAAAAAGCACAAAAAAAGAGTTTGACCTGAAAATATCAGGCGAAGATACAGAGCTTGATAAATCGATAATAGAAGAAATAGGAGATCCTCTTGTCCACCTGATCCGCAACGCTGTTGACCACGGCATCGAGTATCCTGAAAAACGTATCGCGGCGGGCAAGCCGTCCAAAGGAACGATTCATCTGAAAGCTTTTCACGAAGGGCATAACATCATCATCGAGATCAAAGATGACGGCAAAGGGATCGAGACAGACAAGGTCAGAGAGAAAGCGATAAAAAAGAATCTGGTCACGCGGCAGAAAGCTGACCTGATGTCAAAATCAGAAATACTGAACTTCATTTTTTACCCGGGGTTTTCTACGGCCGATATTGTCACGGAGATTTCCGGAAGAGGTGTCGGCCTGGATGTGGTGAAACAGAATATCACCCGGCTAAAGGGTATTATAGAAATCGATACGGAGCTGGACAGAGGGACTGTCTTCCGCATCAAGCTTCCTTTGACATTAGCCATCATTCAGGCTCTTGTTATTGAAGTCGGCGAAGAAATTTTCGCCATACCGCTGTCTTCCGTGGTTGAAACTGTAAGAATACTCCCCTCTGAAATTTATGAGGTCGAAGGCAAAAATATCATCAATCTGCGAGGCACGATCATTCCGCTTATTGATTTGAAAAAGTCTTTCGGTATTTCAGGCAGGGACACCTGTAAAACGGATGAAACAGGACGTGTGTATATTGTCATCATCGGAGTTGCGGAGAAAAGGAAGGGGCTTATTGTTGAGAAAATGCTTGGGCAGCAGGAGATCGTTATCAAAAGCCTGGGAAAATATCTGAGAGGGATTCCCGGTTTTTCAGGATGCACGATAATGGGCGATGGCAAAATCACTCTTATCGTCGACATTGAAAAGTTCTTTGAGGACAGCGTGCCGGTGGCGGCGAATCAAACAATCGAGATACGGTAAAGAAGAACAGGAAAGATCTTCCAGAATTCAAGGAGGAAAAAGTGAAAGTCCCCGTAAAGAGAAAAATCAATTTTTTGGTCGTATCCGCGGCTTTTTGTGTTTTTCTGATCAACATAATCCTCTCGGCTTTTGTGAAAGAAAAAATGCTGATTTGGATCATCGGCGTAGCGGCCACGGTGGCTGTCGCGTACATCTTTTCGGAAATGTTTTCCAGAGGAATCGATCTCGAAATGAGGAATTTCCTTGAGTTCACGAAAAAGCTCGGAAAGCCGGATAAACAAAGATCGATCAGGACTTTTTATGATGACCTTTTTCTTGAAGCAGCGAAGAATGTCGATGCGTTTGTCGGATCGCTTGAAGAAAGCATCCTTGATCTCAAGGAGAAAGAAAATGAGTTCGGAGCCTCATTGAAAATTATTGAAAAGTGCCTAATGGAAATGCAGAGCATAACGACGCTGAACACAAATGAGGGAAAAAAGTGCACGAGTGAAAGCGAGCATATTTTCCATGAGCTCGAAAAAATAAAGGATTCAATGAAAAACATCAAAAACTCGTTCAGCGGCGTAGGGGACACGCTCAAAGACGTCATCGATACGGTCTCAAGGACCGCGAGAAACGCCGAGGAACTTCACGCTGTTGTCGGAGAGACGTCAGTGTGCGTCAGCGAGATGTCAAATCTGATTTCAGATGAGATCCATCTGGTTGACCACGCAAAAACGTTCACGGCCAAGGCTTCTGAAGCGGCTGGCGAAGGCGGAAATGTCGTCAGCAAAGCTGTGTCAGGCATGAACAAGATCGTTGAAACGGTGAAAAAGAATGCCGTAAAGATATCGGACCTGGGAAAAAGTTCTGACGAGATCGGAGAGATCATCGCGACGATAGACGAGATCGCCGATCAAACCAATCTTCTTGCGCTTAACGCAGCCATAGAGGCGGCAAGGGCAGGAGAGCAGGGCCGGGGTTTTGCTGTCGTTGCCGACGAAATCAGGAAGCTGGCTGAAAGAACCACAAAAGCAACAAAAGAAATAGCCGACACGATCAACGCCATGCAGGAAGAAATAAAAGCGGCTGTATCGTCCATGGAGGAGGGAACGGAAGATGTTGAAAAGGGTGTTATCCTTACAGATGAATCCGGAAGGGTTCTGACAAAGATCGTTGAAGCCATTAATAAGACCAACGATATCATGGCCAAGGTCGATGTCAATGCAAAGGAACAGAACCTGCGAAGCGTGGAGATCAAAAATTCCGTTCAGAGAATCAACAAGCTGTCGCAGGATTTCAATGTTCCCTTCGACAGCGACAGCGGGCAGGATGCCCTCTCTGAAAAGATCAGCCTCGTCAAAACGTGGATCGAATCAGGAGATACGTCTCTCCAGAACCTAACGCTGGCTCTCAAGGGGCTTAAAGAATCCCTGGACAGGCTGAGGACGTCTCATGATTCTCTGGAGAGCCTGGAAGGCAGGATGAACGAGATACTTTCACATGACTCCGAAAAAGGAGAGATCTTGCAGAAAAGGAAGGGGGAGAGAAGCCTTCATGAATAAAACAGTGCTGATTATTGATGATTCCCCTTCGCTCAGGCGGCTGATAAAATATTCGGTTAACCGGGTTTACCAGAACCTGAACTATCTGGAAGCCTCTAACGGCAAGGAGGGGCTGGACATCCTGGATTCAGGAGAAAAAGTTGACGTAATCATTCTTGATATCCATATGCCCCGCATGGATGGCATAACCTTTCTCAAAGAAAAAAGCAGGAGCAGCAAGAACAAGACCATACCCACGATCGTCTTGACAAAAAAAGATGATATGGATTTAAAATCTGAAGCCCTGCAGTACGGAGTCGTCGAATACCTCCCAAAGCCATTTAACGTTTCAAAAATGAAACAAGTTTTGAAAAAAATTCTGGAGGAGAAAAGCCCGTGAAAGCTGACCTCAAATCTTTTCTGACAGACGTCAAAAAACGCATCCTGAATATTGTCCCTGCGTCATGGGCGCTTCTCAATATTCAGGAAAAGTTATTTACGGCGCTGGCTCTTCCGGTTGTCATCGTCATGATGATCCTCCTTGTCCTCACCACGACGAAGCTCACTCCCGGCCAGCCTTTCATTGTTTTTATTGTCGTCGGTACAGCTCTTGTCATATATATTTATGTCGTTCTTCGAAGGTTTATCAGCCCTCTTTATGAAATAATCCATCAGATGCTCAATATGAGGGAGCTTAAGGTCCCGATGGAAAAAGAAAAAAACTATCCCGGCGACTGGAATTATCTTTATGCTGAAATCGTGCAGTTTATTGAGAAGAATGAGAAAACAAGAAAGACATTTTATGAATTCTACGAATTCTTGCAGAACCTGAGCATTATCTTGAAAGAAAGCATCATCCAGCTGGAGGAAAGCACTCGCATTCAGTCTGAATCAATAGAAAAGACTTCGCAATATCTCGACAAGATCACGGAAGTCATGTCGAAGATTTATGAAGACGTCCAGTCGCTTTCGATCTCCGTCGGCAACACTGTCTTTTCGCTTCAGGTCATGGGGAAGAACATCAACCAGGTCGCCCTCGATGGACAGAAGATGGGAGAATCTGTTTTTATTACAACGCAATCCATCAATCAGATGGCAGAAGCTATCAACGAAGTCGACAGGAACATTGAAAACACTAACGCCCTGGCAACAACAGCCACGCAGTCCGCGGGAGAAGGCGACAGCGTGGTAGACCACACGGTGGCGGCTATGAGCCATATCCACAAGACGATGGAACAGTTTTCGGAAACCATAATGAAGCTGGGAAAAAGATCCGATGAAATAGGCAAGATCATCGCGACCATCGACGACATCGCTGACCAGACAAACCTTCTTTCTTTGAATGCGGCTATTGAAGCGGCGAGAGCCGGAGAGCACGGCAGGGGCTTTGCCGTTGTGGCGTCTGAAGTCAAAAAGCTTGCTGACAAAACAACGGACGCGACCAAGGAAATCACGAACATGATCAAAAGCATTCAGGCCGAAACACGCTCTGTTATCGTTTCAACAAAAAAGGGCACGGATGAGATCAGGCGAGGCGTTGTTCTGGCTGATCAGGCCGGAGATTCGCTGAAGAACATTGTGAAGACCATCGAAGAGGTCAGCGTGGTCATGAACAGCATCGCTGATTCGACAAAAAGGCAGTCTGAACGCTCAAGCGAAATAACCAAAGCTGTCGAAAAAATGAACAAGCTCACGCAGCAGGTAGTCACGGCCACGCGCGAGCAGAATGAGAGCGGTCAGCTGATCACTCAGGTTGCCGTTGACATGCAGAACGTGGCCAACAGCGCTGTTGAAAAGCTGGAAACGCATGACAAGGAAAAGGAAAACATTCGCCTCGCCATGGATGATGTCATGGAAGCGACTCAGCTTTCGATTTCAACGATCGAAGCCCTTTTGAAGATTTCTGACAAGATGGAGATGAAAATACTGGAGTCGAAGAGGAAAATCGATGAAAACTGAAGCGGACAACCAGATTATCCAGCTTATCACATTTCGCATGAATGAAAAGATTTACGCCATTGATATTTCTTATGTCCGGGAAATCAACCGGATATCGGCTGTGACCAAGGTCCCCAACTCAGATAGCTTTATCGAAGGCGTGATGAATCTCAGGGGCGCGATTATCCCGATCATCAGTATCAGGAAAAGGTTTTGCCTTGAGCCGGCTTCCCTGTCAAAATCAAACAAGCTGATCATCGTCGAATTCGAGGGCAGCCCTGTCGGCCTGATCGTTGATGAGATCGCTGAAGTCGTCAAGATCAGGGCCCTCAACATAGAAAGCGAAAAAGAAAAGATCGACGAAATCGGCACGGAATTTCTCGGGGGTCTCGGAAAGACGGATGACGGCATCCTTCCTATCCTGGACATCTATAAGCTTATCGACAGAGAGAGGGGGGCAGATGAAGAGATATAACATAGCCCGTGAAGGGATGGGGTTTGTGCTCGCGCTTATTGCTTTTTATATTTTGTCATTTCACATGAACTGGCTGCAGCCGTCTCTGGCCGTGCTTGTGATCCTCCTTTTTGTTTCCTACTTCTTCAGAGATCCTGAAATACGAATAAGCTTCAAAAACGAAAGCGTCATATCTCCCGGTGAAGGAAGAGTCGTTAGAATAGACACGAGAGAAGAGGACGAGTTTCTTAGGAAGAAAATGACCTGCATCAGCGTTTTTCTTTCTATTTTCGATGTCCATGTCAACTACATCCCTTATGATGCCGTGGTCGAGGACCTTTCTTACAGGAAAGGTAAGTTCATCAATGCCATGAAAGATGAGTCGTCTCACGCGAACGAGAGGATGAGCCTTCTTCTTTCAACAGAAAAAGGGAAGATCGTCGTGCGCCAGATCGCCGGGCTCATCGCGAGGCGGGTCGTCTGTCACGCGAAAAAGGGTGCTAGATTGAAAAAGGGCGAACGTTATGGTATCATCAAGTTCGGCTCAAGGGTCGATGTTTTTCTTCCGGAAAGCTTTAAAGTCACGGTCAAAGTCGGGGATAGTGTCCTTGCGGGAATAACAGAGATCGCTCAGGCTCCTGAAGGCGGTGAAGCACGGTGAGATCGGTCAAGCAGAAAAAAAGAAATATCATGAGCGGCATATATCTTCTGCCGAACTTGATAACAACGGCGGCGCTCTACTGCGGCATCATGTCGATTATGTCCAGCCTGAAGGGCCACGATCTCCAGAGGGCGGCTTACTATATTTTGCTGGCGACAGTTTTTGACTTCCTTGACGGGTATGTGGCAAGGGCTTCAAAAACATGTTCTTCTTTTGGCATGGAGTACGATTCTTTGAGCGATGTCATCGCCTTTGGCGTCGCACCGGCGTCCCTTTTCTATTCCAGCTTTCTTATTAACCTGAAAAGAATAGGCGTCGGGGCTGTTTTTATTTTTGTGGCCTGCGCGGCTCTGAGGCTGGCCCGCTTCAACTCAAAGATCGAAGGGGAAGAAAAGGTCGCGTTCAGGGGGCTTCCCACGACGGCGGCGGCGGCTTTTCTTTCGTCGTTTTTCCTCATCCTCAACAGGTTTCAGCTGGATTGGCTCTACTCATTGATCCCCATGATCATGATCATCATCTCTTTTCTTATGGTTAGTTCTCTTAAATATCCTGCTGTCAGTGGGATACAGATATGGAAAAAGAAACCTTTTTTTTATCTCGGCCTTGTCATCATTATAATAGGGCTTATTTTTTTCTTTAAAGAACTCAGTATTTTTGTTATAAGTTCAGCCTACGTTAGTGTTGGACTCTATGAAAGAATAAAAAATTTTCAGTTTATGAAAAGATGGAAAGTCCGTTCAGAAGAAAAAGGAAGCAGGGATTCCTCTCTTTCTGAAAAAGCCTTTGATGAAGACCTTGAAACGGAAGGAGAGTAGACGTGTCACTGTTCTTCAAAAGACTTGTTGTCATTGTCATTTTTTTCGGGATTTTTTTCGGGAGCATTTATTTCGGTTACAGGAAGTGGATTCATTTTGTCCAGGTAAGGAAAGCAAAGAAATACTTTTTCAGCGAAGATTACCAGGAATCGCTTAACTGTCTTAAGCACCTCCCTGAAAAAAAGAATATAAGAACTCAGAAGCAGCTGGAGGTCGAATATATGCGTGCTGTCTGCTTTCAGCGGACAGGACAAAGCGAAAAGGCTTACGCCCAGTGGAAGAAGATTTTCGAGAACACGAAGTTCCCAAGGCACAAGGACGCGGCGCATTACTATGCCGGCCTCAATCTTTGGGAGAAGGAAAATATTGAAGGGGCCTTCGAGCACTTTATGGTTATTCTTGAGAGGTATCCGGAGAGTGATTATGTGGGCGACAGCCTTTTTTACGTCGCCTCCTATCATGAAAACAAGAACGACATTTTTAAAGCTCGGGACCTTTACGAAAAAATCGTCGAAAAATATCCGGATGCCACAAACATTGAAAAAGTTATAGACAAGCTGGGAGATCTGAACATCAAGCTTCTGTATTCAAAGACCGATACGCCTCTGACAGAGGTCTACATTGTTAAGCCCGGAGACAGTATCGCGACGATAGCCAAGAAATTCAACACGACTGTTGAGCTGATCATGAAGTGTAATCAGATGAAAACCACAAGGATCAATCCCCATGACAGGATCAAGGTCGTAACAGCGACTTTTTCTATTGTTATTGACAAGTCCCAGAACATACTCATATTGAAAGCAGACGGCAAATTTTTTAAGCGCTACCGCGTCGGCACCGGCAAAGAGGGCTCAACGCCGATAGGGAACTTTGAGATAACAGAAAAGCTTATCAACCCCATGTGGTTCAAGCCTGACGGAGGCGTGATCCCCTTCGGCTCTAAGGAAAACCTTCTGGGCACGCGGTGGATGAGCATCGATTCTCCCGGATACGGGATACACGGGACATGGGAACCCGATTCTGTCGGGAAGCAGAGCAGCATGGGCTGCATCAGGCTGATCAATGAAGAAGTCGAGGAGCTTTATGACCTTGTCCCTGTCGCAACAAAAGTAACGATTGTAGATTAAGGAGAGGCCTTATCATGCGGTATCTGGAGTTTGAAAAGCCGATTATCGAGCTGGAGCGAAAAATAGAAGAGCTGGTCAAGTTTTCCGACAAGGAAA
>JAFGJP010000015.1 GCA_016929035.1 Candidatus Auribacterota bacterium
AAAGTTGATTCTTTTTTGTTCTTCTTTTGGAATGACTTTTTGTTTACAGACAAGAGCAGGGATCAAGGCTATAAACATACAGCCAAGACCTACCCAGATGGAGAGAAACCGTGCCCCCTCAGGTGCGTTTTTAAACAACTTGGTATTATAAATAACCACCCATGACCAGGGAGCTAAAACCCACGCAAACTGACCGATCAGCTGAGCTGCTCCCATCAAGCGGGTTCTTTCATTGAAATCATCACTCATCTCATATCCTAGAGCAATATAGGGTGTTGCGAAAATAGTATATCCTAAATAGAATACTAAGGACCAAAAAAGAAAATGTGTAAAATTATATAATTGACTATTTTCTGAAAAAATCTGCCACATAAAAATAAAAGATAATCCTGTTATTATAGAACCAATAAAAATATAAGGGCGACGTCTTCCGTACTTTGAATGAGTATGATCGGAAATATAACCCATAACAGGATCTGTAAGAGCATCAAAAATTCTGGGTACAGCTCCTAAAATACCAGCTAATAAAGGATCCATCCCTAAACCATTTATTAATACAACCATAAAAACGCCAAGTGCAGCTGCAAAAGATATGTTGGCCAGCATGCCAAAACCATAAGCTGTTTTTTGTCCAAGAGGAATTTTATGGTCTGCAGCAATCGTATTCAAAATAACCTCCTAACGTCAAAAAAGTGTTGATAAATATAAGAATTGAGTTATATAAAGTTAATATTTTGCAATTTTAATAAAATACATAATAAAAAGGTTTTTAGCAAGTTATTTCATATAATTTTTTTGTGATTGGATAATAACCATATCAATAATGATTCAGGGTGTTATAATTAACAAATTATGAAAACTCGCATTATTCCCATTTTTATTCCTCATTTAGGCTGCCCGTTTCAGTGTCTCTACTGCAACCAGAAAAAACAGACAGGAAGGGAAATTCTTTCTGATGTTCGTTCCCTTGATATCCGGTCAACGGCCGAACGTTATCTTTTTACGTTCCCTGATGACATCAACCATGTGGAGATCGGTTTTTTCGGAGGCACGTTTACAGGCCTCAACGCGGAAATACAGAAATTATTTCTTTCTCAGGCTGAAAAGGTTATGGAAAATCATCCCCGGATAAAAGGGATCCGGATATCCACGCATCCCCTTTTGATCAACCTCCCTGTTCTCGCCTTTCTCAAGAATTTTCCTGTAAGGGTCATCGAGCTTGGCATCCAGTCTTTTGATGATACGGTGCTGATGAAGTCAGGAAGGATGTATTCAGCGGAAAAAGCGATAGAATCCGCTCTTTTGATCAAAGAAAACGGCTTTCAGCTGGGTCTGCAGCTCATGACAGGGCTTCCATTTGATTCAGAACAAATATCTTATACAAGTGCCCTTAAAGCCTGCCGGCTTCTTCCTGAATGCATCAGGATATACCCGTGTATTGTTTTTAAAAACACGCCTCTTGAAAGGCACTTTAAAGAAGGAAAATATACTCCTCCTTTTCTTGAAGAAACGATTGTGTCTATTAAAAAGCTTCTCCTTCTTTTTCATACCCAGCGCATCCCTGTCATCCGCGTTGGCATACACCCGGTAAAAAACATCGGTGATATACTCGCAGGCCCCTATCATCCGTCCCTGAGGGCCCTCTGCGAGCAGGCGCTTCGCTTTGACCTTATCCTTTCTCTCATTGAAAAAAGCTGCCGTTCCCTTGAAATACACTGCCCAGCTCATCAGGAAAGTTACTTCAGGGGACAGAAAAACGCCAATATCTCAAGGCTGAGAGAGATGTTTCCTTCATGCGATTTTTCTGTTGTCGTGTGTCATGAAGCTCCTTTCGTGATCATAGACAAAACCCGTAAAGTCTCCCTTCCCTTCGAAGCCCTGAAAAAAGACTATGAAAGAAGACTTTTTTTGAATTCTCTCTCTCATATATGCTGAAAAAATTCTTTTCCTGTTGACAGCTGACAGAAAAACTTATAAAATTTAGCTCTTGTTTTTGCATGGACTACTTGTAAATGAAAGGAGGTTGATTCTTTAGTGACTGAAGTGATCGTACGAAAAAATGAATCTGTGGATAAAGCCCTTCGCCGGCTCAAGAAAAAGATGGATAAAGAAGGGATCATGAAGCAGATCAAAAAGCACAGGCATTATGAAAAGCCCAGCCAGCTGAGACGCAAAAGAAAAGACAGAAAAAGACGATAATCTGAATCTCATGGAAAAAGTCCTTGTTTCAGCCTGCCTTCTCGGAATCAATTGCCGGTATGACGGCCTCAACTGTAAAAGCCCTGAAAGTGAAAAACTTCTCAGTGAATTTGACGCTGTTCCGTTTTGCCCGGAAATTCTTGGAGGCATGTCCACCCCGAGAAAAAAGTCAGGAATCATCGAGACATCAACGAAAAAGCCGGCAACAGGCGAAGACGTCTGGGATAAAAAGGCGCGTGTTCTTTCAGAAGACGGCAACGATGTAACAGAGAACTTCATCCGCGGCGCGGAGGAGTCGATGAAAATGGCTTTGATGCTGGGCATCAGGAAGGCCTTTTTGAAATCGAGAAGCCCTTCCTGCGGCATCAGCAGCGTCAGCTGCTTTGGCGAAATCATCCCCGGCAACGGGGTTTGCGCAGCATACCTCAGAAGGAAGGGCATAGAAATTTTTGAAAAAAATTAAAATTATATATTGACAGGCAGAGCACCTTATGATACTTTTTTGATTTCAATTTTCACACGTTATGATAAGTTATGAAAACAACTTTACTTAAAAAAGAAGACGTCAAAAGAACTTGGTACCATTTTGATGCCGGCGGAGTGAGAATCGGCCGCCTGGCCAGGCAGATTGCCGTTATCCTTATGGGAAAAAACAAGCCTGATTATACGCCTCACGTGGATTCAGGCGATTTCGTTATTGTGACCAATCTCGGCAAAATCGCAATCAGCGGAAAAAAAGAACAGGAAAAGCTGTACTACCGTCACTCCGGCTATATCGGAGGTCTGAAAAAATCCTCTTTCAAGGAGCTTCGCGAACAAAATCCCGTCTACCTTCTCACGCACGCGGTCAAGGGAATGCTCCCGAAAAACAAGCTGGCGTCACACATGATCAAAAGGCTGAAAATCTACAAAAACGGCTCGCATCCCCATCAGGCTCAAAACCCGAAAACAATAACTTTATAAGGAGAACCTATCGTGTCACAGGTTACAGAATATATCGCCATTGGACGAAGAAAAAGCGCGACAGCCAGAGTCAGGCTTGTGCTTGGCAAAGGCATTTTTAAAGTCAATGGAAAAGAGCTGAAGGATTATTTTCCCCGGCAGGTTCTCATAAAAGACATCATGCAGCCCATCGAACTGACAGACTCCGTCAAAAAATTC
Source organism: Candidatus Auribacterota bacterium (assembly GCA_016929035.1). Classification (GTDB taxonomy): domain Bacteria; phylum Auribacterota; class JAFGBW01; order JAFGBW01; family JAFGJP01; genus JAFGJP01. The sequence continues at coordinate 3,361 of JAFGJP010000015.1, forward strand.
GACATCAGCGCCAACATAACCGGCGGAGGAATGACAGGCCAGGCCGGAGCTCTTCGGCTCGGGATCACAAGGGCCATTCTCAAATCCGACTCATCGGCCAAGCTGTCTTTGAAAAAGGCCGGCCTTCTCACGCGCGACCCCAGGCAAAAAGAAAGAAAGAAATACGGCCAGCGCGGAGCAAGGGCCCGATTCCAGTTCTCCAAGCGCTAATATTTTGCGTGGTTCGTCTTTCGTGATTCGTAGTTCGTTCAAGGAGCGCTGACGCACGAATGCTTAATTGTGATTCACGATTCGTTAAAGGGTTCTCCGACTACTCTTTGTCTCCACTTTATTTTTCCACAATAATGTTCTTGAATTTATTATACTATTGATTACTATAATATATCTTTGGAACAAGGAGGAAACTCATTGAAAAACACTGATTCTGACAGCACAGAATGGATGCCTGATCTTGTCGATCGCATCTGCGGCTCTTATAAAAAAGAAGGTCTCTTCGAAGAAAAAAGATGCCGGAAGCTGCCTTCGAAAGCTATCATCATCGAGATCACGGAAGACCTCTTTAAGATCATTTTTCCCGGTTTTTACGGCAGGCGCGACCTTGAAGAATCGACTATCCAGTACTACGTCGGAGACATCCTTGACAGCATCTACTCGCGCCTTGTTGAAGAAGTCGAAAGGGCTCTTTGCTACTGGTGCCCGGCAGAGACGGCTTCTGATCAGTGCAGTACGTGCGATTGTCTTAACAGCGCAAAAAAAATCGTGAGCGATTTCATGAAAAAACTGCCACGTATCCGTGAAGCGCTCGGCGGTGATGTCCAGGCGGCCTTTGACGGCGATCCGGCGGCCAAGTCCCTGGAAGAGATCATCGTCAGCTATCCCGGGCTTTACGCCATTGCCACTCACCGTCTGGCTCACGAGCTGTATCTGGAAAAAGTTCCCCTGATCTCCCGAATCATGTCCGAGCATGCTCATGGGAAGACGGGAATCGATATTCACCCAGGAGCGAAGATAGGACAGAACTTTTTTACAGACCACGGAACAGGCATCGTTATCGGAGAGACCACGGAAATCGGCAACAATGTCAAGATCTACCAGGGCGTCACTCTGGGGGCTCTCAGCTTTCCCAAGGATGAAAGGGGAAACATCATCAAGGGAAAAAAGAGGCATCCGACCATTGAAGACAACGTGACGATCTACGCCGGAGCGACTATCCTTGGCGGAGATACCGTTATCGGGAAAAATTCCGTGATCGGCGGAAATGTCTGGCTGACGTCTTCTGTGGAGCCAGGGACAAAAGTCCTCGCGACTCCTCAG
>JAFGJP010000136.1 GCA_016929035.1 Candidatus Auribacterota bacterium
ACAATGCGCTTGAAATGATCCATTTTACAGACATCTATTACAGGAAAGACATAGGGCTGGTGCACGGAGATTCAAAAAACAAATGACAGAGGACAGCCATAAACCACATAGGGTTTATGGTCATGAACCCTACGCGGTTCATGAAAAAAGATGTGAAATTAAATCTGAAATAGATTATCTTAAATATAAATACTGATATCAGGAGGGCAGTTATGGATAATCCCGTCGTTTCCATCATCATGGGAAGCAAAAGCGATTATGACATCATGAAAAAAGCTGGAGATATCCTGGAAAAGTTTAAAGTCCCTTATGAAATCGACATCATGTCAGCACACAGGACACCCGAAAAAGTGGCCAGCTTTTCAACTCAGGCAAAAGGCAGGGGCATTCAGGTCATTATCTGCGGAGCAGGCATGTCGGCGCATCTTGCAGGCGTTGTGGCTGCACACACAGACCTCCCTGTCATCGGCGTTCCTCTCTGTTCTTCAGGAGCTCTCGGAGGCGTAGACGCTCTTCTTTCAACTTCCCAGATGCCTCAAGGCGTCCCCGTCGCCGCTGTGGCTGTCAACGGCTCAGCCAACGCCGCCCTTCTGGCTGTCAAAATCCTCGCTCTCAGAGATGAATCTCTTCAAAAAAAGATCCAGGACTTTAAAAGAGACATGCAAAAGGACGTTGAAAACGCATCCAGAAAAATCAAGAGTGGAGAAAAGCCCTAGGTGAACATTTTTTCAGTCGATCCAAAAAATCCTGATTTTTCTCTTTTGAATGAAGCCGCAGAAATTGTCAAAGCCGGCGGGCTTGTGGCTTTTCCTACGGAAACAGTTTATGGGATAGCCGCTATGGCTGATAATGCAGAAGCGGTGGAATGGCTGTCCCGACTGAAAAAAAGGCCGCCTGACAAACCATTTTCCTACCACTTTGGGTCCCTTGAAGCTTTCTACAGTTTTGCAGGGAAATCACTTCCTGCCAATATCCGCCGATTCGTCAACCACTTTTGCCCCGGACCTGTTACAGTTATTTATACCGATCACTCCCGGGACCGGAAAATCGGCATCCGCATACCTGACAACCTGGTTGCTGAAATTTTTCTGACACGATGCGCAGATCCTGTTTTCGCTCCAAGCGCCAATCCTGCTTCACTCAAAAGCCCTGTGACTCCTCAAGAGGTCAAGAACTACTTCGAGGACCAGATTGACGCCCTTATCGATGCGGGCCCCTGCACCATCGGAAAAAATTCTACGGTTGTTGAGCTTACTGAAAAAGATTATTCCATTATCCGGCCTGGTGCGCTTCCTGAAGAGGACATCTCTGAATTTTTCTTGTAAAAACCGATTTAAGAGACAAGCCGCTCGACCTGAATTTGTTATAAGCGCAGTCGAGACAAACATTCTGTCAGATAACAAAAAATCCTCATTTGAAAATACCTTTTTTTGTTGTATGATAAAAGCCTGTCTCTTTAGCGTACGCCGAAACCTTGTTTGGATTGATGCTTATGACAGAGGATGGCAAAATCAAATCCGTTCTTTTTGTCTGCACAGGCAATTCCTGCCGCTCGCAGATGGCAGAAGGTTACCTTAAAAAGATCCTTGCTGATCTGGGTAAGACAAATATCGAGGTCACCTCAGCCGGGCTGGCGGCCTATGAAGGATCACCTCCGACTTCACAGGCTATTGAAGTGGTGAAGCGCTTTGGCGCTGATATAAGCGACAACAGGTCCAAGCCGGTCACGGAAGAGCTTGTGGAAAATGCGGATATTATCTTTGCCATGACAACCTCGCACCAAAGCGAGCTTTACAGGAGGTTCCCCAAAAGCCAGCAAAAAGTCTACCTTTTAAGGGAGTTCGAAGAAAACCATAATCCGAAGGACCCGGATATTTTTGATCCTATCGGGCTTCCGATAGAGGCTTATGAAAACTGTTTTGAAATAATGAAAAAACCGATCGAAAGGGTGGCGGATATGCTATGAAAATCGCATTAGCAAGTGATCACGGCGGATACGAGCTCAAGGAGTTCGTCAGAGAAAAGCTCGAGGAATGGAATTACAAAATTGAAGATTTTGGCTGCTTTGGAACCGAATCTGTCGATTATCCGGACTACGGGCTAAAAGCGGCTAAAGCTGTTTCCGAAAAAAAGGCGGAAAAAGGAATCCTTATCTGCACGACAGGAATCGGCATGTCCATGACAGCGAATAAAGTCAGGGGCATCCGGGCCGCTTTATGCTATACGCCCTGGGGGGCGAAAATGAGCCGGAATCATAATGACGCCAATGTGCTTGTCCTCGGGGCCGCTTTTCTTGGCAAAAAAATAACAGAAGAAATTCTCAAGGTCTGGCTCAATGAAAAGTTTGAAGGAGGCAGGCACGAAAAACGTGTCAAAAAAATAATGGATATCGAGAGGAGCTAAGACAATGGAACACCTGAAGAAAACTGATCCAGCTGTATATAAAGCCATTCGGGATGAAATCATCCGTCAGCAAAACGGGCTCGAGCTCATCGCATCTGAAAATTTCACCTCCCGGGCTGTTATGGAGGCCCAGGGGTCAGTGATGACAAACAAATATTCAGAAGGATATCCAAAGAAAAGGTGGTACAACGGATGCGAATATATGGATGTTGTAGAGTCTCTTGCTATCGAAAGAGCAAAAGAGCTTTTTCATGCCGAATATGCTAACGTGCAGCCCCATTCCGGATCACAGGCCAACATGGCGGCCTACTTTGCTCTTCTTCAGCCTGGTGAAAAAATCATGGCCATGAGCCTTGACCACGGAGGCCACTTGACCCACGGGCACAAAATCAACTTTTCCGGCCGGCTTTTTCAGATCGTATCTTATGGCGTTTCAAAAGAAACAGAAATGCTGGATTACGATGAGATGGAAGACATGGCCATGCGGGAAAGGCCCAGGATGATCCTTGCAGGAGCCAGTGCCTATCCGAGAATAATCGATTTTCAAAGATTAAAAGAGATCGCAGATAAAATCGAAGCTTCTTTTGTTGTCGATATGGCGCATATTGCAGGCCTCGTAGCCGCAGGACTTCATCCCAATCCGTGCGATAGCTGCGACATCGTAACTACCACAACCCATAAAACTCTTCGAGGCCCACGAGGCGGACTGATCCTCGCCAAAGGAAAATATGAAAAAGACATCAATATGCAGGTCTTTCCAGGGATACAGGGTGGACCGCTTATGCATGTCATTGCAGCCAAAGCTGTAGCGCTCGGCGAAGCTCTTACCGATGAATTCAGATCCTATCAGAAAAGGATCATCGATAACGCTAAAGCTCTTGCCTGCGAACTTGAAAAACAGGGACTTCGTATTGTTTCCGGGGGAACAGATAATCACCTTATGCTGGTTGATCTGCAGCCAATCAATATGACAGGCAAAGATGCAGCTAATCTTCTCTATAAGGCGGATATTACTGTTAACAAAAACCTCATCCCTTTTGATCCGCAGAGCCCATTCGTCACAAGCGGCATTCGTATCGGGACGCCGGCCGTGACGACGCGCGGTATGGGTAGAGAAGAAATGGTCCTTATTGCTCAGTTTATTTACCGTGCTTTGAAATCCGGAGGAGAAGAAAGCAGGATCAATGAGGTCAAGGATGATGTCCATGAGCTTTGCAGGAAGTTTCCGCTTTACGAAGGAATTTAAAAAAATTTAAAATTTGAGGGAGCAATCACGTAGATGATTTTTTACTTGGGTTGCCGCGCTCACTTCGTTCGCTCGCAATGACGACATTTTATGTAATACGAGAGACGCCGTCATTGCGAGGAGCCATGAATCAACTGTGG
>JAFGJP010000137.1 GCA_016929035.1 Candidatus Auribacterota bacterium
ACTGTTTCCATATCCTTGCGGATGATTTCACAGATCTTTTCTCTGAGCTTGTTGCCGGAGTTGGTGAAGAGGTTGAATTCAACAGTGCTTCCGTCAGGGTAATCAAGGATGCCGTCATTATTGATGTCCTTAAGGCCGCACTGCGAAAGAAGCTCCTTAGCCTTTTCCGGGTCGTAGGGATAAGGAAATTTTTCTGCCGCCTCCGGATTATAAAAAATCGTATTGGCCGGGCTGACAGGCGTGTATTGGATTTCAGCAAAGCCGTTAAAGACAGAATCGATGATGAAGTCCTTGTCGATAGCATACGCGACAGCTTTGCGGAACTCCTTTTTTCTGAAAAGATCCAGCTTTCTTTTATCGATGTAGTATGAACCGTCGGTTTTTTTATCGTTGTTCAAGTTGAACGTAATAAAGTTTGAGCCGAATTGAGGCCCGAGATTGTAGATGACAAACCCTTTCTCCTTTTCCAGAGGCTTCAGGATGGGAAAGTCCTCACCCCTGACGCCATAAACGTCAATATTCTTCTGTTGAAACTGGATCAGGGCCACTTCATCGCTGAAAATGGCAAATGAGATCTTTTCCAGATATGGCAGCTGGTTTTCCCCATGCTTCTTCCAGTAAAGAGGGTTTCTTTTAAGAAGCACGCTTTGGCCCGGCTTGTATTCTTCCAGCATAAACGGCCCGGTGCCGACGATGTCTTCGGTCGTTGAGTCAAGAGACATGGCCAGATGAAAAGTGTCCTCCCGGACATATTTTTCATATTTGTGGCGGGGAAGGATTTCTACTGCGCCGCATGTTCTTAAGAAAGGAGCAAAAGGGGATGGAAGAATAAATCTGACAGAGCGTTCGCCTGTTTTTTCCACCAGGATCCTCTTTCCCCTGATGGTCAGGATATCACGCGTGCTTGTCGGGATCTTTTCATTGTAAACCAGATAGTTATAGGTAAAGATGACGTCGTCGGCTGAGAGCGGATGGCCGTCGTTCCATAACGCATCTTCTCTTAAAAAAAATTCCCAGACAAGCCCATCCTCGCTTCTTGTCCAGCTTTCGGCAAGCCGCGGCTTCATCTTCAGAGTGTCGACATCCTGCTCAAGAAGGCTCTCAAAAATATACCCTGTGATCTCTGTTGTTGATGTTTCCTGGGCAATGACAGGATTAAACGATTTCGGGTCAGAGATGGTATACAGCCTCAGCGTTCCTCCGCTCCTTGGTTCTTCTTCAGAAAAAAGAGATGAGCATAAAAAAAATAAACAGCTTAACAAGATAATTTTTTTGTGCATGGCAAGTCATCCTTTATAAAAATACTATTTTCGCTGCCTTTCATCATAATAAACTTTGATTAGAAATCGTGACAAGGTAAAAGTGCATGTAAAACGGAAAAGATGTTTATAACATATTTAGGTTAAAGAGAATACCCTGTTATAAAAAAATAGAAAAGCGAGATAACCGGCAGGAAAAAAAACTGGAAAATCATTTTAAATGCTCCTGTGAAGATGAGAACCATAAGGATGATAAGGCCGTATTTTTCGAACCGGTGAAGAATAAACCGGTTTTCCTGCGGAAGAAGGCCGAAAAGGACCCTGGAGCCGTCTAGCGGAGGAAAAGGAATCAGGTTGAACAGAGCAAGGATCATGTTGAGAAAAAATATGAAGGTGAGCAGTTCTGTAAAGATATTAACCGGCATCACGCGAATGACAAGGCCGACAAAAAGAGCAAGGGAGATGTTGGCAAGAGGCCCGGAAAGACCGACAAAGACATATCCCATCCTCTGGTCTCTGAGTCTCCTGAAATCAACAGGCACCGGCTTGGCCCATCCAAAGACAGGCATGCCTGTTAAAAAGAGAAGAAGCGGGAGAAGGAGCGAGCCGACGGGGTCAAGATGCCTGATGGGATTCAGCGTCAAACGCCCCATATACTTGGCCGTGGGATCACCCATCTTCAAAGCCGCCCATCCGTGCGCTACTTCGTGTATCGTTATCGAAAAAAGAACGATGGGAAAAACAATGAGAAATTTGACTATGTCCAGATTCATTGAAATCCTTTATTTTAACCAATGGATTGTCGATTCTAGCAGATGGATATTATTATTCAAGAGAAAAGAAATTCAAGGACAATGGACATGCCGGTTGTTAAATCTTTGATTTCTCTAATGGTCTTGAGTCATGAGTCTTGTGTCTTGAGTCTGTTTTTGAATATTTCCTGTTGCCCTTTTTCTTCTGAACCTATATCATAATAATTTAAAAAAATACCTTTAAAAGAGGATTGGAGGAAAAACAGTATGAGGGCAGTTCGGACTTTTTCGATTATACCTTCTTTGCCTGAAAGACTTAAGCCTCTTCTGGAAATCGCCTATAACCTCTGGTGGACGTGGAACAGCGATGCTGTTGAGCTTTTTCGAAGAGTCAACCGGGAGCTGTGGAGAGAAAAGAACCACAACCCCATAGCTCTTCTCGGGTCTCTCAAGCAGGAGACCATAAACGAACTTCTTGAAAGCGAGAGTTTTCTCGAGCACCTCGACAGCGTTACCCAGGAGCTCAAGGAATACATGTCAGAAAAAACGTGGTATGACAATACCATCAACAATAGAGAAAAATTCCGCATTGCCTATTTTTCCGCCGAGTTTGGGCTGCATGAAAGCCTGCCCATGTATTCAGGGGGATTGGGCGTTCTTGCCGGCGATCACCTGAAGTCCGCCAGCGAGCTGGGCCTTCCGCTTGTCGGGGTCGGCATAGCCTATACAAACGGTTATTTTAACCAGATCCTTAAAGAAGACGGGTGGCAGTTTGAACGGTATCCGGTCAATGATTTTTATAACATGCCCATACAGCTTCAGCGTCGGGAAAACGGTGACGTTATCCTGATAGAGGTTGAATATCCTGAAGGGAAAGCCTACGCTCAGATCTGGAAGCTGACGGTAGGGCGCGTGCCTTTATTCCTTCTTGATACAAATATCCCTAAAAATCCTGAAAGCATGAGGGAGATTTCCTCAAAGCTTTACGGGGGGGATATTGAGATGAGGATACGGCAGGAGATCCTGCTGGGGATAGGAGGCGTGAAAGCCCTGCGGGCGCTGGAAATCGAAGCCAGTGTTTTTCACATGAACGAAGGCCACTCCGCATTTTTGACTTTCGAAAGAATGAGGGAATTCGTGCAGGAGAAAAATCTTTCTTTCAAAGATGCCCTTGAGGCCGTGACAATGGGCAGCGTGTTTACGACCCACACGCCTGTTCCGGCGGGCAATGACCGGTTTTCTCCGGAGCTCATCAAAAAATATTTTGCTTCTTATAAAAATGTGTTCGGCATCAAGTATGAGGATTTTTTTGGATTGGGCCGGGAAAATCCATCTGACATTCAGGAGTTTTTTTGCATGACGGTCCTTGCGATCAGGACGTCGTCTTATTCAAACGGGGTTTCCAAGCTGCACAGGGTCGTTTCACGTAACATGTGGAAGCAGATCTGGCCGGGCGTTCCCACGGATGAAATACCTGTTTTTTCAATCACGAACGGCATTCATGCCGCTTCCTGGATATCTGATGAGATAAGGATACTTTTTAACAGGTATGTTGGAAAGAAATGGCAGACCGATCCCGCTGACCAGACCATCTGGAAAAGAGTGGAGAATATTCCTGACGCAGAGCTGTGGCGCGGACATGAGCGCATGAGAGAACGCCTGATCGGTTTTACGCGAAAGCATCTGAGCAAGAGCCTTCTCAACAGGGGAGCTACGGCCTCAGAGATCGCCGTGGCGCAGGAAGTTCTTGACCCCAAAGCCCTCACGATTGTCTTTTCCAGGAGAATGGCGGAGTATAAAAGGGCTTACCTTCTTTTCATGGATATTGAGAGGCTTAAAACCATCCTTAACAACAAAAAATGTCCTGCACAGATCATTCTTGCCGGCAAGGCGCATCCGCATGATAATGTGGGCAAAGAGATCATCAAGTCGATTATCACGATTTCCAACCAGCCTGAATTTCGGAGAAAGATCGTGTTTATTGAAGATTATGATATCCGTGTTGCCAGATATCTCGTTCAGGGGGCTGATGTGTGGCTCTCAACTCCAAGGCGTCCCCTGGAAGCCAGCGGCACCAGCGGCATGAAAGCCCAGTTTAACGGCGGCATCAATATCAGTACGCTAGACGGATGGTGGTGCGAGGCATACAACGGAGAAAACGGCTGGGCCATCGGTTCAGAAGAGATTTTTGAAGATAAAAACTTTCAGGATCATCTTGAAAGCAAAGCTCTTTATAATATTCTCGAAAAAGAAGTCATCCCCAAATTTTATGACAGGGGAAGCGATGGAGTGCCGAAGGAGTGGGGCAGGCTCATGAAAAAGGCCATGACCTCCATTTGCCCGGTTTACAATACGAACCGGATGGTCAAAGAGTATTTTGAGAAGTTTTATTTTCCATCATTCCAAAGAGCAAAAAATTTCAGTGAGGATGATTTTGCAAAGTCCAGGGGGCTCAGAAAATGGAAAGAAAAGCTGAGAGACAACTGGAGCCAAATACAGGTTGTTCGTTTTGACTGTGATGACAAGGTCACCTATTCCATCGGCGAGGACATCCGCATTCAGGCTGATATCCGCCTGGGGATGCTTTCCCCTGAGGAAGTGATTGTCGAGGCGTATTATGGCGAGCTGGGTTTCGGCCAGGAGCTTCGTGAAGGCGCGTCGGTCCAGATGAGCCATGATGCGAATCAGACCAGAGGCGACGGCAATGAAAGATTGTATCATTACTTTGGAACCGTGAGGTTTAAGACGAGCGGTCAGGGCGGAATTTCTATAAGAGTTTTTCCAAAGAATCCTGAGCTTTCAAGCAAATTCATACCAGGCCTGATTCACTGGGCTCCTTCAGAGGCAAATCATAATTCGAACCATAGCGGGAACCAGTAAGTTTTCGATTTATTTATCAGTGAAGAAAAACTCACTATCATCAAAGGGAGGAAAGGCTTTGAAAAAGATATCACCATTGCTGTTTTTTATCCTGTCCGGCCGTGTATGGGGAGCGGAGCTTCCTGATATTACAGAAGAGGGAATGACGCTCTGGCAGCTGATTGAGAACGGAGGCTGGGTCATGATCGTCTTAGGGGTCCTTTCTGTTCTTTCTCTGGCGCTGATCCTGTTTTTCTTTGCGACCGTCCGCCATTCAGCGTTTGTTCCGTCCTCTCAGCTGATGGAAGTGAAAAAGGCTGTCGAAAGCAAGGACGTGGAAAAAGTCAAGATGCTCTGCAAGGACAGAAAAAATTTTCTCGAGAAAGTCGTCTATACAGGTGCCAGCAATCACAGAGAGCCGGTCCAGGTGTTTCGCCTGAAAATGGAGGATGAGGCCAGAAGGTTTATAGAACTTCACTGGCAGAGGATCGGATTTTTATCTGATATTGCCGTGATCTCTCCCATGCTGGGGCTTCTTGGGACGGTCCTCGGGATGATAAAGGCCTTCAATGCGATAGCCTTTAGGATCGGAGAGGTCAAACCCATTTTCCTGGCTTACGGAGTTTCTCAAGCTATGGTCACAACAGCGGCAGGGCTTATCGTCGGGATTTTTTCCATGGTCTTTTACTATTACTTCAGGGTACGGATCCAAAACATAGCCGTACGCTCAGAGATGATCATCGATTCTCTGGCTGATTATTTTAAAAAATCCTGAAAAGAACAGATAGCGGTCTGAGAGAGGTTGCCATGAATTTTTTAAAAAATATCCGGCAGGAGAGGATCGGCTTTCAGCTGGCGCCGATGGTGGATATTGTTTTTCTTCTTTTGATTTTTTTCATGGTCACTTATGTGTATTATGACATGGAGCTTGCTCTTGACATCACGGTTCCCCGTGCCATTTCTTCCGGCAGCCAGAAAAGGCTTCCGGGCGAGATCATTATCAATATTTCGCGAGAGGGGCATATTTCTGTCAACCAGAAAGTCCTCACGCCTGATGAGCTGGAGCAGATGATCATGAAAATCTCGCGTCTTTATGAAGGCCAGCCCGTGATCATACGGGGTGACGGACACGCGTACCACAAGGACATCATCCGCGTCCTGGACATCTGCGCCAAGTCAGGAATATGGAACATTTCTTTTGCTACGGTCAGAGGCCATGAAAAATAAATTTTTCTATGCTGTTTTTTTTATCTGTTTCTTTTTCATCCCGTGTCCTGCCGCTTTTTCAGCAGAAAAAGAGGACTGGGATTTTGCCAACGGCCTTTACGTCAGAAAGATCTATGATCTTTCGCAAAAAGAGTACAAGCGATTTATTGAAAGCTATCCGAAAAGTCCGTTTATTAATGATGCCTACTACCGGATAGCTGAGTCCCTCTGGAACCTTAAGAGGTACGAGGAAGCCATTCCCTATTACCAGAAGCTGAAGAGGGAAGACATCTCAGAGTCGAAGAATGAGGTTATCCGGCTGCGGGAGGCCCTCTGCTACAGGGAAACCAATGATTCCGTGAAGGCGAGAGACCTTCTCCAGGAGTTTGAAAAGGAATTCCCGGAGAGTCCGATTATAGAGACTGTCTACTATCTTCTCGGCCAGATGGAAAGTTCTCTGGACAATGACGAAAAAGCTCTCGAGTATTATGATAAAGCGATCGCGGAAGACGGAGAGAACGCACGGATCTCGCATTATCGAAAAGGCCATGTGCTTCTTCGTTTGAACAGAAAAGAAGAAGCCCTGCAGGCTTTTCTGGATCTTAGAAAGAATGAAAAAAGCGATCAGATCGATGAAGACGCGCTTTTTAAAACAGGCGAGATTTATTTTCAGATGCAGGATTTTTCAAAAGCCTTTGAATCTTATCAATCCTTTTTGAAGAGATATCCTGATTCCGAGCTGGCGCTGGAGGCTTATAAAAATGTTTTTTATTCGCTTTCCAGGATGGAGGACCTGGATGAGATGGAGCGGTACTACAACGCCACAAAGGCGACGCTAAAATATGAGGAAGCAAGAGAGCTGTCTCTTTTTGTTCTGGCAAAGACCGCTTATGCAAAAGGACGATATAGCCTGTCGCAGGGATATTGTGAAAAGCTGAAAACGGAAGGAGCGGGCTCGGCTTTTTTTGTTCAAAGCCTTGTCCTCAGCGCGAGAATAGCTTTTGCACAGAAAAAATATGACGATGTGTTCGTTCTTCTCGATGAAACAAAGGGGAGCGAGCTGACAAAAGAAGAGCTTTGCGAAATATCTTTTATCCGCGCCCAGTCCCTGAAGGAGCTCGGGCGTATCAGCGAAGCCCAGGAGCTTTTTCATAAGGTCATCCGTATCGGCTGCGAGACGCCTCTTTTTTCTAAGGCTTACTTTGAAAGTGCGGACTGCCTGACGCGTCTCGGCCATTACGAGGAGGCCGCGGCTACGATGGAGTCTTTCATCAAGAGCCAGACAGATTCGGAGTATCTGGATGAAGCCTGCCTTAAGTATGCGGAATATCTTTCGTATTCCGGAAAGCTCGAAGAGGCTGTGAATCAGCTGAAAATATTTATCCGTGATTTCAGCAGCTCTCCGAAAGCCGTTGATGCGACTTACAGGATGGGGATCAATCTTATGAAGATGAACAGGTATGATGAGATGGCTGAAGTGTTCCAGGAGTTTGTTGAAAACTATCCTGATGACGAAGACTACCGGCCGAAAGCCTACTACTGGATGGGGTGGAACGAGCTGAGAAAAGGGGAGTACAAAAAGTCGAAAGATATTCTTGAGGTGATCTATAAAAATTTCAGGGATCAGGATATTTTCCCGGATGCTGTTTACTGGATGGGAGTCGCGTCTTATTCTCTTGGTCAGAATAAGGATGCCATGTATTATTTCATAGAAAATCTCGATATCGGGCACAAGGAGATATTTTCTGCATCCCTTCTTTTCTGGCTGGCTGATGAGCTTATAAAAAATAGCGATTATCCTCATGCGGAAACCGCCTTATCGTGGCTGAAAGAAAAAGTCGTCAGCCTGGAAGATATCCAGAAGGTCATGTTCCTTGATATTTGTCTTGCCGTTGGAAAGAAGGACTATGAGAGAGCAATCAGGGCTTCGGAAGAATTTTTAGATAAATATCCGGAAAGTCTTTTCAATTTTGATGTTGAGCTTAAGCTTATCGACGCTCTGATTGGCAAAGGCGTATATGAAAAGGCTGAGAGCAGGATAGCCCGCCTCGTCCAGGAAGAGGACGTTGATATTTCCTTCAGGGCTTCTTATAAGAAAGCTGAGATTCTGGAGAGAAAAGGCAATAAAGAAGAAGCCGCGCGGGAATATCTTCGGCTGGCCATTCTTTATGATCACCCCCTGTGTCCGTCAGCAGCTTACAGGGCCTATGAGATATTTCTGGATCTTGGCCAGGAAGAAGCTATGCAGAAGAGCAAGAAGGAAATTTTAGACAGGTGGCCGGATTCACAGCAAGCTAAAGAATTTCAGGATGAATAGCCAGAAATATTTATTTTCCCTTTTATTCAGCGTTTCTCTTGTCATCCATGCCGGGCTTTATTTCCTGTCCACAAAGATATTTATCCGTTCAGCCATGGAAATCGAACAGGATATCAGGAAAGCCTTTCGCATGCGCGACATCACGTTTCTTCGCGAAGTCAAAGCCAGGAAACCGCATTATCAGATAAGGACCATCCAGTTCCCTGATATGGAAAGGCAGATACTTCAGGAGGCCCAGAAGCTGATTTTTGATGAGGATCCATACAAAGACAAGCTGGTGGATTCGACGGAGGACGTCCTTCGCGATAAAAAGATGGAGAAAAACGCCAATTTTTTTGAGCCCCAGGAAGATTCCTGGGACATTTTGCACGGGATTGAGAGCATGGCAAGCGAGGAAATCCTGATTTCAGAACGGCTTTCTTATGTTCCTGTCACAGAAAAAGGTTTTCCTGATCTGTCAGAAGACATAAGCGTTTTGGGTGAAAGGGCTGGCCAGAAGATCGAAGAAGAAGATAAATGGCTCAGCGGGCAGATGAGCCGTGTTTCTTTTGAGCAAGAAGAGGGTGTTTTTGTTGAAAGAGAGGCGGCTGAAGCCGATAAACCTGACGTGCTTTCTTCTGTGCTGGACATCTCTGATTATGAGGGATCCCTGATGTCTTCCAGCATTAAGCCGTACGACAAAGTCACAACGGTCGACAACCTCGACAGGTTTATCGATGTGTCGATCGACCATGCTTTTTTACCGGAAGAAAATGCCGGCTATTTCAAGGTCGAGCTGAAGATGAAAAATGTTTATACAGGGCTAGGAGCGTTTCCCAAAGATGTTGTTTTTGTTCTCGATATTTCGAGGTCCATGGAGGATGAGCAGGTCGGGAAGATCATTCAAGCGATTGAGAAGATCGTCATCGGTGAGATGGATTCGGAAGACCGCTTTAATATTGTTCTCTTCAGCCAGACGAATGAGTTTTTCAGCCCTGAGATGGTCAAGAGAGGTTTTGCTGATTTCAGCCCGAAGCTGACAGACTTTTTTAAGAACGTCACGACGCGTGGACAAACAGATGTCTACGGTTCTCTTTCGCAGGTCATGGCCCAGTGGGATGCCGTTAGAGACAGAGCGGGGCTTCTTGTATTGATTTCTGATGGGCGCTCAACGAGAGGTGTACAGGACCCTGCTGAAGTTATCAGGAAAATCACCGTTCTCAATGATGAAAAATGGCGGATTTACTGCTTTGGCAATGAGAGGGCTGATAAATATCTTCTGGACATGCTGGCCTACATGAACAGAGGGTATTCTCTTTATGCGAAAAATTTCATCAGGCTCGACAGAGAAATGATGAGCCTTTTTGATGAGATCCGCCATCCGGTCGTCCTGAACGTCAAGTTCCAGCATACAGGGATGGAAGTCGCCGATATTTATCCGTCGGTCATTCCCGACCTTTTCGAAGGAGGGAAAGTCATTTTTTACGGAAAATATAAAAGCCGGGACAGCCTTTTTTCCGGCCGCATAGTCGGCCGGACTTTGCAGGGAGAAAAGGAGATCGTTTTTCTCACGCGGTTTAAAGATATTCAGGAAAGCCGGAACGGAGAAGAGATAAAGAAAAACTATGAGAGGGCCAGGGAGTTTGAAAAGCAAAAGCCTGTTATCGACTGAGACCTTGAAATAAAGGAGGAGTTCAGTTTTATTGAAAAAGTATTTGTAATTCGGTTTTTTTTTAATAAAATGCATAACGATAAACCTGTTGAAAACAGTTAGTCAACTAAGGAGGAGATGATGAAGTCATGCCTGAAGTGGGTTGTGATAATCGGTTGTATTCTGCTCGTTGTTGTGCTGGTCTTCCTGCAGTTCTTTCTTGGAAAAACAATCAAGGCTGCTGTGGAGCAGAACACAGATAAATTTTTGACAGCAAAGGTCGAAATGGAAGACCTGAGCTTCAACATTCTCGGCGGCTCGGTCGACCTGAAGGGGCTGAAGGTCCACAACCCGGAAGGATTTACAGGGGATTACCTGTACAAGCTTGACAGAAGCAAAGAGGACCTCAGCATTCTGGCCCTTTTCAAGAACCAGATCGTTATCGAAGAGATCACGATAAAGAACTCTGATCTTTTTGTGTCCCGAAACAAAGACGGCAGGATCAACCTGAACGAGCTGGTCAAGAAGACAGAGAAAAAAGAAAAAGCACCCAAAGAAGAGAAACCGGAAGAAGAAAAAGTCACAGAGAAAAAAGGAGAAGTCGTTATTCCTCCTCTCTGGCTGAAGGAAATGAATATCACTTCAGCGATCGATTACGTGGATGAAAAGATCGCCGAAGATCCGTTCAAGATAGGCTTTCTTATTAATATCGCTTCGAAAGACATCGCCACTTTCGGGCCTGAAGACCGCAGGGGAACATTTTCCATAAAGGGTCATTTAAGGGATTCTGAGGACGAGTTCGTCCTGGATATCAATGTCGAGGCACCGCCGGTCAAGGATGTCGATAATCCGACATTTACAGCTGTCTCGAAGATCACGTCCGTAGACGCGAAAAAACTGGCAGCGTATAAAGATGTCATCAAGATCGAAGAAGGCATTCTCAACATCACGTCTCATGTGACCTGCGTGAACGGCGAGATTATCAAAGACCAGAGCCTTCAGACAATTGAAGTTAATGGCCTTAAGGTCACAGAGGACTTCAAGGAGAGCAACGCGGTTCTCAAAAACGTTGATATTCCGGAAAGACTTGTATTCAGCTTTGCGCTTTTCGGCCGCATCGACAGTCCTCAGCATGACGCCGAGAAGGCGCTCCTCGACGCCCTGGTCAAGAACCTCGGCGACGTGGTCAAGGACAAGGCCAAGGATGAGCTGAAAAAGAAGATGGGCGACAAGCTTGACAAGACCCCTCTCGGAGGCCTTCTTGGAGGGAAGGACAAGAAAGAGGAAGCGGAAAGTCAGCCGGAGACTTCTTCTGACGAGGAAAAAAAGGAAGAGGACAAGTCTCCTTTAGGGTCGATCAAGAAGCTTTTCTGAGGTTGCAGAAAGCTTTCAAAAAAAGTCGCAATAAGGTATTGACAAAGGCTCGCCTTTTGTTTTATATAAAATTTGAATTCTGAAAACATAAGGAGCAAATCTGTTTGTTTCGCTTAGGGGTGAATTATGGATGAAGAGACCGATGTGCTGGAAGAGGTGACGATACCTGACCTGGATGAGAACGTTGAAAGCGTGGAAATTCATTTCTGGCATGTTGATGCAGGAGACGTTGTCGAAGAAGGCGATGATTTTGTTGATATCCAGATAGGAAAAAACACAATGACGATCAAAGCACCCTGTTCCGGCATATTGAACGAAATTTTCTATGATGAAGGAGACGAAGTGTTCATCGATGATGTTATAGCGACCATTGAACCGGAAAGGTAGTCTCGTTCTTGCGAATATCCCCAAAGCCCCTTTCAGATCAAAATGGATATTTTGAATTTTTAACTTTTCATTTTTATTTTTTAAAGGCTAGCCAGCTCAAAGGCAAAATCTCTGAGCGTTCTGTCTCTGGCTCCCACGACAAAACAGGCGCAGTCCCATGAGGCATTTTGAGTAATCAAGGAGGCGGCAGCACTCCTGTTCGCAGCATAGTAAGCGCGAAAAGGCCGGC
>JAFGJP010000138.1 GCA_016929035.1 Candidatus Auribacterota bacterium
ACTTCCAGGGCAATAAGAACAACGCCTATCATAAAAACAAGAACATCCGCCCACTGGGCCAGCCCTATCAGGTAATGCCCGAGGAAAAAAAGAACAAGGCATGTCAGCCCGATGATTCCGGAAGCGCCGAATCCGGGCATGCGGAGCTCAAAGATCATGCCGAGAAATCCGAACGTGAGAAGAAGAGAGCTGACAACAGGGTGAGTGAGGATACGGACCAGGACTTCTGACCAGTTCATGGAATAAAAGACAACCTCTTCAGGCTTCACGTAAAGCATCTCAAAAATCGCATTTCGGTCAGGAAGAATATCAGAAGCCACTTTGTGCTTTCTTGCCTCCTGCGAAGTCAGCGTGAGAAGCTTTCCTTTTTCAATCAGTCCTTCGATCTCCACGTCGCTGTCGACAAATGCTTCAGCTATCTCAGGTGGGTAGCCGTTCTTCTCTGCCGTTGATTTGAATTCCTTGCGAAGATAAGACACATATTTTTCGCCCACACTCTGAGCTTCTCCGGTGCCTCCCATCTGCACCGGCTGGGCAGCCCCGATGGTCCCGCCGTCAGCCATAAAAATGGATTTATTGGAAAGCGCGATAAGAGCTCCGGCTGAAATGGCCCTTTTGTTGATATAGGCGATTGTTTTTTCAAAAGGAGCATCGAGTATAGCATCGCGTATTTCAACAGCAGCATCCACGCGGCCGCCAAAAGTATCGATCTCAAAAATAGCGTACTGACAGCCTGATTCGCTGGCTTCATTGATGGACCGTATGATAAATCCGGAAAGGCCTTTATCGACCATTCCCTTGACAGGAATGACACAGGCCTTGTAGTGTTTAGCGTTCTCAGTGAAAGAATATCCTGCTAAAAAGCAGCAGAAGAGAAAGAAGATAACGAAAAAAAGCTCGGGCGTCTTTTTTTTCATAAGATTTATCTGGAGGATACCGGGGTCGAACCGGTGACCTTTTGGCTGCCAGCCAAACGCTCTCCCATCTGAGCTAATCCCCCAATTTTTCAAAGACTTTAAGGGTTATAAATTCTTTAATCAAGCTCATAATATCCCAAAAACGTTTTCAAAAGTCAACATTTAATACTTTATATAGTTAAACAAAAAACATAATACTATCCGTTTCTTATCTGCTTTCTTAATAATATTTAGTCTGTGTCTTCTTTCTAAAAGTTCCATTATCTTTACATATTATTCAGTGCCTTGGGTCTGGAGTCTGGAGTCTTGGGTCTGGTTTAAGACATTCAAGGCTTGGCTTTTTCGCAAAAACAGTGTAAAATATCCTGTTTTGACTCAAAACGGAAATCTTATGGATAACATTGTTATAAAAGGCGCTCGCGAACACAACCTGAAAAATTTCGACATCACTGTTCCCCGTAACAAACTCGTCGTTATAACAGGTGTCAGCGGTAGCGGAAAATCCTCCCTTGCTTTTGACACGATTTTTGCCGAAGGCCAGAGAAGATACGTTGAAAGCCTCTCCACATACGCCAGGCAGTTTCTGCAGCAGCTGCAAAAACCGGATGTCGACTACATCGAAGGCCTTTCTCCGGCCATATCAATCGGGCAAAAAACCATCAGCCACAACCCGCGCTCAACCGTAGGAACAGTCACGGAGATTTATGACTACCTGCGTCTTCTTTTTGCCCGCGTCGGTGAAGCCCACTGTTACGAGTGCAAGACCCCCATCGCCAGCCAGTCAGCTCAGGAGATCACTGACCAGATCATGGCACTTCCTGAAGAAGAAAAAATCCAGATCCTTGCCCCTGTTGTCAAAGGTCGCAAAGGGCAACATGAAAAGACTCTTTCTGAGCTGCGGAAGACAGGTTTTCTGAAAGTCCGCATCAACCGCGAAATTTTTGATCTTTCAGAACCCATAGAGCTGAATAAAAATGTTCTCCATGATATTGATGTGGTCGTCGACCGTCTGATCATTAAAAAAAATGTTTCTAAAAGGGTCTTCGAGTCTGTTGAAACCGCTCTTCAGCTGGGACAGGGCCTTCTCATCGTCCAGAACATCGGTGATGGAAAGGAGAAGATCTTCAGCGAGCTGAACGCATGCCCCCACTGCGGCATCAGCTACGGCGAGATCAGCCCAAGGATGTTTTCTTTTAACAGCCCCTACGGCGCCTGCACGCTTTGCCACGGCATCGGCAAGGTGATGTACGCTGACAGGGACCTTGTTGTTCCAGACCCGACTAAAACGCTCAGCGAAGGCGCTATCGAGCCCTGGCTGCAGAAAGACGTCCCGCTCCTTAATGAAAACAGAAAAATGCTGAAAGCGCTTTCAGAAAAATTCAACTTTTCGCTCGACACGCCTTTTAAGGACCTGCCGGAAAAAGTGAAGCACACGATCCTTTTTGGAGCTCAGGGAGAAAAGGTTGAAATACCCACGTGGCGGGAGGGCCGCCAGGTCACGAAGGAAGAATCCTTCCAGGGAGTCCTGAAGATCATCTTCCAGAGATGGGTCAAAACAGAAAGCTTCTATATTAAAAGCCTGCTTGAAAAATATATGAGCGAGCAGGATTGCCCTGACTGTCACGGACGCAGGCTTCGCAAAGAAGCTCTGTCCATAACCATCAACGGGAAAAACATCATCGACCTTTCTCTTATGACGATTGAATCTCTGCGTGATTTTTTCACTCATCTGCAATTTTACGGTGAGAAGATAAAGATCTCCGCGGAAGTCCTGAAAGAAATCCGCCTGCGTCTGTCTTTTCTGGAAAACGTCGGCCTCTCGTATCTGACTCTTGATAGAAAAAGCGCGACTCTGGCCGGCGGGGAAGCTCAGCGAATCCGTCTGGCCACGCAGATCGGCTCCGGCCTTGTGGGCGTTCTTTACATCCTTGATGAGCCGACAATAGGCCTTCACCAGAAAGATAATCAGAAACTTCTTGAATCTCTAAAAAACCTCCGTGATCTCGGCAATTCTATCATTGTCGTGGAACATGACGAAGCAACGATACGCCAGGCAGACTACATTATTGACCTCGGCCCCGGCGCCGGCAACTACGGCGGGCACGTGCTCGCCAAAGGCTCTCTGGATGATATAAAAAACTGCGCCCATTCCCTTACAGGAAAATATCTGAGCGACAAATTGAAGATCGCTATCCCCGGCAGACGCCGAAAGGCGGATTTTCAGAGATCTATCCGCCTCACCAGCTGCAGGGAGCACAATCTGAAAAATATCGACGTCATTATACCTCTGGGACTTCTTGTTGCTGTAACAGGTGTCTCCGGCTCCGGGAAAAGCACGCTTGTCAATGATATCCTTTACGCCGCGCTTCAAAGAAAGCTTTACAGGGCAAACGTCAAGCCTGGTGAATTTGATGAGCTCAAGGGCCTTGAACATATCGACCGCGCTCTCATTATCGATCAGTCTCCTATTGGGAAAACACCGCGATCCAACCCGGCCACCTACACCGATCTTTTTAATTACATCCGCCAATTTTTCGCCAAGCTTCCTGAAGCCCGCGTCCGCGGATATACGGCAGGCCGCTTCAGCTTCAACGTCAAGGGCGGAAGGTGTGAGACCTGTCATGGAGCCGGCACGAAAAAAATTGAAATGCATTTTCTTCCGGATGTCTACGTCCAGTGTGAAACATGTAAGGGGCTGCGCTACAACCGGGAAACTCTCCAGGTGACTTACAAGGGAAAAAGCATTACAGATGTTCTTGATTCGACTGTTGATGAAGCCCTTATGGACTTTAAAAATTTCCCCCATATCCGCAGCCGGCTGAAGATGCTGAAAGACGTCGGTCTCGGATATATCAAGCTCGGCCAGCCGTCTACAACACTCTCCGGCGGTGAGGCTCAGCGGGTCAAACTCTCTGCTGAGCTGGGAAAGAAGTCAACAGGGAACACTCTTTATATCCTTGATGAGCCGACAACCGGCCTACATTTCGCCGACATCCATCTTCTGCTCAATGTTCTTCAGCAGCTTGTCGATATGGGAAATACCGTTCTCGTTATCGAGCACAATCTCGATGTCATCAAATGCGCTGATTATCTCATAGACCTTGGCCCGGAAGGCGGGAACAGGGGCGGTGAAGTCGTTGCCTTTGGAACACCCGAAGAGGTCGCAGATAACACGAAAAGCTTCACCGGCCATTTTCTGAAAACTGTTCTTAAAAAATAGAACCCTGCTTTTTTCTTAACTTCTTGCGGGCGTTCATGGTCATCCGCTATAATGGAAAACGGGTGGAGCGATAAACATATGTCGTGCACGATAAAAACCGGCATCAAAGACAACTTTCTGAAGATCGAGATCGAAGGAAGCGCCACGTGGGAAAATGCT
>JAFGJP010000016.1 GCA_016929035.1 Candidatus Auribacterota bacterium
ACCGTGCACGCTGTCTTCTCAGGGCACATTATGCATACCGGCACCCATATGTTCGATCTCCTTCTCTATTTTCTTGGCAGTCCTCTTTGGGTCCGATCCCGCATAGAAAAATTCAGGCCATCTGATTCCGGTGTTTCTGGGTATAAATATATAAACGATGAATATTTTGATGATCCCAGTGCAACGGCTCAGCTGAGGTTCCCGGGAGAAGTTGATGTCTTTATCAGCGGTTTGGAAAAGCACTATTTTATATTTGAAATGGATATTATCGGAAGCCGTGGCCG
This sequence comes from Candidatus Auribacterota bacterium, assembly GCA_016929035.1. Lineage (GTDB taxonomy): Bacteria > Auribacterota > JAFGBW01 > JAFGBW01 > JAFGJP01 > JAFGJP01. The sequence goes on from JAFGJP010000016.1 coordinate 285, forward strand.
TATCCGGCTGGGAAATTTCATGAAAGAGCTCTGGCTTTCCAGACAAAGTCCGCATTACAAGGATTTTCGCGAGCTCGTTCGTGCTCCTTTTCCGGAAACGCCGGGCTCAAAAAATGCCTGGCTAAGAGCGGTTGAAGACATCATTAACCAGATCAATGGATGTCCTGGTGTCGGGTCAACGGGCGAAGAGGCATGCCGATCCATGGAAATGGCCTTTGGCATAATGCTTTCATCCCTCAAAAATGGGAGCAGGATTTCTTTCCCGTTAGAAGAAAGAGATATCAAAATCATTTCCAAGTAACAGATAAAGCAATGCCAGTGCGGAAGAGATGAAATCCCTTCGCCTTCATTTTTTTATATTTCAAAGAAAACGGTTGAATGAAAATTTGCCGCGCCTGTCAAAGGAAATTTCCTGTTGTCATGATAATAAATAATTAGTAATATTATACATTATGAAAAAGGTCCTACTCGTTGAAGACGATCAGTACTTCCGCGACATGCTGCTTCCTCTCCTGCAACAAAAGGGGTATCTTGTTGATGCCGCAGAAGATGGCGTGCTGGCTTTGAAAAAGTTGCAGAACGAGTCTTACCACGTCATTATTCTGGACAGAAATCTTCCTGAGGTGAGAGGAGAAGAGATTCTCAATCTCATCAAGATGCAAAAGCATTCTCCTAAAGTGATCATCATCACGGGAGAGGGGGAAGCGGAGACGCGCAAGGAAATGCTTTTTCAGGGAGCCGATGCTTATCTTGAGAAGCCTTTTGAAGTCAAAAAGCTGATCAAGCTGATAGAAAAGGATTAATCGCCAAAGGGAGAAAGAACATGACAGAAGGGAAGATTCCAGCAAGAATTTTGATTGTCGACGATGAAGAGATCATGAGGAGTTTCCTTGCCGATGTTCTTACAGACGAGGGATATGAAACAGATATAGCTGACAACGGCGAGCAGGGAATCGAAAAAATAAAAGAGGGGCAGTTTCAGCTTGTTATCACAGATGTAAAAATGCCAGGCGTTTCCGGGATAGATGTGCTCAAGGCCGCTAAGGATATTGATAAGAACATCGATGTTATTATCATGACAGGATACGCGTCAGTGAACACGGCTGTAGAGTCCATGAAGCTGGGAGCCGTCGACTACATAACCAAGCCGTTTAACATCGACCAGATCAAAATGATCGTAGAAAGGACAATAGAAAAAAGACGTATGACCCGGCAGATAGAAGAAGGGAAATTTTACAGGGAGCTTGTCAGCACAGACGTGCTGACAGATCTGTACAATCATAAATACTTTCAGCAGCTTCTGGAATCCGAGATTTCAAGAGCTCTGTCGCATAAAAGGAATCTTTCTGTCATCATGATCGATGTTGACGACTTTTCTTCTTACAACGAGATTGTCGGGTACGCGGCCGGCGATCTCGTTCTCAAAGAGATCAGCTGGATTTTTAAAAAGCATACAGAGACAAGCCATCACATCGCTCGATTCAGCGGCCAGAAATTTGCCATCATTATTCCTGAGTGGGAAAAGGAAGAAGTCAGAAAGCTGGCATCGGAGCTCAGGACAATTATTGAAGAAACAAAATTCGAACATGAAGAAAAGCTACCTCGAGGAAAAGTTACTGTCAGCATAGGGCTTGTGTTTTACCCTCAAGATGGAGAAAACCGCAAGGATTTGCTTGAGCACCTCAAAGATGCTCTTTTGCGCGCAAAAAAAAGCGGTGGAAACTGCGTTAGAGTCTACGAAGAATAAGTCGTGATGTGTCGATTTTTCCCTGCCAGGTTGCCTTGGAACGTTATATATCAGCTCTGCTAACGTAACAGGCGGGACAGGAGGTTGTTATGATGCCGATCAAGCCGATCGAGTGGAGAAACCGTCAGCTGACGATTTTGGATCAGACAAAGCTCCCTGAAAAAGAGGTGACTCTCGCCTGCCTCAAGGTCGATGATGTCTTTCAGGCTATCCGTACCCTTCAGGTGAGAGGAGCCCCTCTTATCGGCGTTGCGTCAGCCTACGGTATACTTGTAGGATTGCTGGAACGGAGGAAAGAAGGGTCTTCCGACCTGAAAAAGGATGTGAGAGAGATTGGAGAGTATATCCAGTCGTCGCGTCCCACGGCTGTTAACCTTGAGTGGGCCGTAAAACGGATGATCCGGAGATCAGAGGAGATTGACCAAAAGCTTGAATTCGATGATTTTTTCAGAGAAATGGAAAAAGAGGCTGATGCCATCTTTCGCGAAGACCATGACATGTGCGAAAAGATCGGCTCCTGTGGCAGCACGCTCATCAAAGACGGATCAGCTCTTCTGACTCACTGCAATGCCGGCGCGCTGGCGACAACAGGTCTCGGAACGGCGCTCAGCCCCATGTATACGGCGAAAAAAGAGGGAAAAACGATAAAGGTTTATGTCGATGAAACGCGGCCTCTTCTTCAGGGCGCCAGGCTGACAAGCTTCGAGCTGATGAGGGCAGGAATAAAAACGATACTCATAACGGACTCCATGGCAGCCTCTCTTATGCAGGAAGGGAAAATCGATCTGGTCATCACAGGAGCAGACAGGATTGCCGCCAATGGAGACACGGCTAATAAGATCGGCACCTTGAATCTGGGGATTTTATGTTCTTATTACAAGATCCCTTTTTACATAGCCGCCCCGGCTTCGACGTTTGACTTTCTCATTGGAAGCGGAAAAGAGATCCCCATTGAAGAAAGAGATCCAGCAGAGGTGACATTTTTTGCAGGGAGAAGAACGGCCCCTGAAGATGTTAATGTCTTCAATCCTGCCTTTGATGTTACAAGCCATGCTCTTATCACAGGTTTTATCACGAACAGAGGCATTATCACTCCTCCTTTCCGGGAAAATCTTTCTCAAGCTTTTTCCAGATAAAAAAAGCCTGCTTTCTTGCTAGGCGTCCGTTGTCTTTTCCGTGATCTTCGCGATAAGAATAACATGTGTTTTTATCATCCGGATGACTTTGAGAATATAGGGATTGAGTTTTTTGTTTGTGTTATG
>JAFGJP010000139.1 GCA_016929035.1 Candidatus Auribacterota bacterium
GCAATATTTTGTCAATGGACTTTTGTAACCCTTTGCGCTTCAATGATCTCTTTTTTTGAAACCTTGAAAAAGTGTAGAAGATGGGTATGAGCAGTTAGTTGTTAGCACTCAGCTATCTTTTAATTCATTCCACATCCTGTGTCCCATGTCTTTGTTCACCCTGAATCCTTGTGGTTCAGGACTGTGTCCTCTGTGGTGAAATTTTCTGATCATACAGCGAAGCGTTCCTTTTCAACGGACTCAAATAGCTAAACGGACCAAACGGACTCAACGGAAAACTATTTCTCGCTTGTTTCTGTACCTTGTTTTGATATAATAAAGATTCTTTTTTTTCAATTTTTTCACAACCGGAAAATCAAAGCATGAGACAGACACCTCTTTTGGGGATTCACAGCTCACTTGGCGCCAAGATTGTCGAATTTGCCGGATATGCCATGCCTGTTTATTACTCCGGCATTGTTGAAGAACACAATCACGTTCGCTCATGCTGCGGCGTTTTTGATGTGTCGCATATGGCTGAACTGATCGTCAGCGGCAAAAGGACCGCCGAGTTCATCGATTATCTCACAACCAATGCCGTTCATGCCATGCCCGATGGGAAAGTCATGTATTCGCTTTTGTGCCAGGAAGACGGAGGCTGTATTGACGACCTTCTTGTCTACAGGCTGAAGAGCGATAAGTTCCTGATCGTCGCCAATGCCTCTAACCGGTTCGATGTGTTTGAGTGGCTCAGGAGACATGCTCCTTCTTTTGATGTCAGTGTTGCTGATGAAACAGATGAAACAGCTATGATCGCTGTTCAGGGGCTGAGAGCCGGAGAAGCGCTTCAGCTTATCGGATTCAAAGGCCATGAGAGCCTTTCTTATTACACCAGCTTCTTTTTGAAATGGAAGGGGAAAGAGATTCTCTGCTCCCGGACCGGATACACAGGCGAAGACGGCTTTGAAGTCTTTGGAAAGCCGGACGAGATCATCGGGCTCTGGAAAAGCCTTTTTGAAAAGGCGACTTTTCTCAAACCTGTCGGGCTTGGTGCAAGGGATACGCTTCGGCTTGAATGCTGCTTCAGCCTTTATGGACATGAGCTGAGCCGCACAATCACTCCTCTTGAAGCAGGGCTGGGCTGGGCGGTAGACAGGGAAAAGCCGTTTATCGGAAAGGATGCCATGCTCGCCAAAGGAAGTGATCGGACCATCGCCGGCTTTGAGATGACAGACCGGGCCATTGCCCGGGCCCGGTACGAGGTTTCAACTGAAAAGCAGAGCAATGTGGGATTTGTTACAAGCGGAAGTTATCTGCCGACAATGGGGAAGAATATGGGCATGTGTTTGATCCCGCGTGATCATGCTGAGGTGGGAAAAGAGATTTTTATTGATATCAGAGGTGTAAGGAAAAAAGCAAAAATTGTAAAAAAACCGTTTTACGCACCTGTTCACAGAAGGAGGAAAGACTCATGAGCCAGCCGGAAGACAGACTTTATACGAAGACCCACGAGTGGATAATGATCGAGGGTGACAAGGCGACAGTCGGCATTACGGATTTTGCTCAGAAAGAGCTGACCGATATTGTTTTTGTTGAGCTTCCTGAGGTTGGCCGCAGGGTCGGGCAGGGAGAAGCCGTGGCCGTAGTGGAATCCGTCAAGACAGCGTCTGATGTTTATTCGCCTTTGAGCGGCGAGATCAGCGAGGTCAACTCCAATCTTTCCGACCAGCCCGAGTTGATCAACCGGGATCCGTACGGCAAAGCATGGATATTCAAGATAGAGATAGATGGCCGTGTCAACAGAGATGATTTTCTTGACGCCGCAGCCTATAAGGATATCACACAGGGCGGAGACGGAAATTGAAATATTATCCTCATACAGAAGATGACATCAGATCGATGCTTTCAGCAGTCGGAGCCTCTTCGCTGGAGGGACTTTTTTCACAGATCCCGCGTGAACTGCTCTATGACGGTTCCCGGGAAAAAGAAGAGGAGGGGATGTGGGAGCATGAGCTGAAAGCGCACATAAAAAGCTGTCTTCAACGCCGCATACCGGAGGATTTCCTTCTTTTTGCAGGAGCCGGATGCTACGAGCATCATATTCCGTCTCTCGTGGACCACATCGCATCACGTTCGGAATTCTATACGGCCTATACTCCTTACCAGCCGGAGGCCAGCCAGGGAACCCTGCAGGCGATTTTTGAATTCCAGAGCCTGATGTGTGAGCTGACAGGGATGGATGTTTCCAACGCTTCTCACTACGATGGCGCGACATCGCTTGCAGAGGCGGTGTTCATGATCCTCCGTCAGAAAAAAGGAAAAGTCCTTGTTTCTTCAGGACTTCATCCGGGATACAGGAAAGTCCTTGAAACATATCTTGGAGAAAGATTTTCATCTTGCCTTTCTTTTCTCCCTCTTGAGCAGGGAAGCCTGAAGAAAGATGTTCTGAAAGAGCAGTGCCGCGATATCTCTTGCTGCGTTATCCAGAGCCCGAATTTTTTCGGCGTTATCGAAGATGTCAGATGGGCTTCAGAGGTTGTTCACAATAGCGGCGGGAGCGTTGTCGTTGCGGCGAATCCCATGAGTTTTGGGATCGTTGAAAGTCCTGGAAAGCTTGGCGCTGATGTTGCCGTCGGGGAAGCTCAGCCGCTTGGCATTCCCATGTGCTGCGGTGGAGAGACGCTGGGATATTTCTGCGCAAAGAAAGATTACATAAGAAAAATGCCCGGCCGTATCGTCGGACTGACCAGGGATATCCAGGGAAAAAGAGGTTTTGTTCTCACTCTCCAGACGCGCGAGCAGCATATCCGCAGAGAAAAAGCCACCTCCAATATCTGCTCAAACCAGGCTCTCAATGCCCTGAGGGCCACCTGTTATCTTTCAGCCGTTGGGAAAGAAGGTTTTGCCCGGATTTCAGAGAGAAATGCGAAAAATGCCCTGGTTCTATGCCGGAGATTAGAAAAAAGAGGCGTCAAGATGCTGTTCCCGGATAAGCCCTTTTTTAACGAGTTCTGTTTTCGTGTCGCCGATGTTGACAGATTTTTTTACGCCTGCCGGGAAAAGGGGATCATTCCCGGTGTGAGGCTGGAAGCCTTTTTCTCGGAATACAGGAACAGCGTTCTGACCTGTGTGACAGAAACAAAGTCGTCGCAGGACATAGAGGCATTCGCTGAACTGGCTGCGAGGTATGCTCATGGAGGATAAAAGCCGTCTCATTTTCGAAAAAAGCCGGACCGGGCGCGGATTTTTTTATCCGGGCTCCGGCGAGACAGATAGCCAGGAGCTTGATCATATCCCGAAAGATTTTATGAGAAAAAGCCGGGCCCGGCTTCCGGAAGTCTGCGAGAGAGATGTGATTTCTCACTTTATTGCGCTTTCGCAGAAAAACATGAGCGTGGATACGCATTTTTATCCGCTTGGATCCTGCACGATGAAATATAATCCCAAGGTCAATGAAGATATTGCGGCTTTTTCGGAGTTCAGAAATATTCACCCCTGCATGGAACAAAAGGATTTTCAGGGGCTGCTCGCCCTCCTTTATGAATTTGAGGGATTTCTTTGCCGGTTGTTAGGATTTGATGCATTTACTCTTCAGCCGGCTGCCGGCGCACATGGCGAGCTGACAGCCCTGATGATGGCCAGGAAATATTTTCACGAAAAAGGCGAAGAGGGCCGGCGGGTGATCCTTGTTCCGGATTCTTCTCACGGCACAAATCCGGCCAGCGCATTAATGTGCGGTTTTGACCATGTGATAACGGTGAAATCCAATAAAGAAGGGGAGATTGATATCGATGACCTTCGCCGGAAATGCACGGAGGATGTTGCCTGCCTCATGGTGACAAACCCGAATACGCTCGGTCTTTTCGAAAGGCAGATTAAGGTTATAGCCGACATTCTGCATGGAAGAGGAGCGCTTCTTTACGGCGACGGGGCGAACATGAATGCTCTCATGGGCATTGCACGGCCGGGCGACATGGGATTTGATTTCCTTCATATCAACCTTCACAAAAC
>JAFGJP010000017.1 GCA_016929035.1 Candidatus Auribacterota bacterium
AATGTTCGTTTTTTTCTACAGTTTCTGGCTATGGGCGACTCAGGTGATTTTCACCCGATCGTTCCTCTTTATTTCCATAAATGATCCTCTCTTCGAAAACGCTTTTCTCCTGGCTGTGCTCTGCGGCCTGATCCTGGGGTTCAGGGTCAAAAAAATCTCTTTTTTCTTCAGGCGCATCCTTTATGCACTTTTCCTGTGCGGGCTTTTTCTTTCAGCGCTTTTCAGTCTGTCCGCCGCGCAAAGCGACGCCTTTTCCCTGCCCCCTTTTTTTCATTCTCTCTTTCTGCCTCTTGCCTCAGGCTCTCTTTTTCTCTTTACCCTCCATTTTATAACAGCTCATTCATCCCGACAAAAAATATTATCGCTTTTTGCCCTCAAACCGCAAGCAGCCCTTTTTTTCTCCCTGACAGGCTCTTTTTCCGGGATTTTCTATTCGCACGTCTTTTTTCTTCCCCTTTTCGGCCAGAGCCTCAGCTGTCTGATCTCCCTCGGCGGTTTTCTGGCCGTCGGCTTAAAAAATACAAAAAGACAGGAAGAAGACTTCCAGCATCCTTCTGGAGACCAGGGGACCCCGGCAAATGTTCTTCCCCTGAAATGGAGCGCCTTTTTTTGCGGGTTTTCTCTTTTTCTTACAAAAATATACCTTGATAAAATGTCTCCTTTTTTTCTGGGAACGCACGTGTACTTGCGCGACTACTCTTTTATGGCCCTCTTCCTTTTCACGGTTCCGGGAATATATCTTGCCCTTCTTATCCTTAGAAAAAAGCCCCTTCCTTTTTCATGGCATCAGTGGGCACTTTTTGGAGTTATTCTTTCAATTGTTCTTATCGCCATAAACTGCAAAAACTTTGCGGAAATCACTCCCTTTCTCGACAGCGACATCATGGGGATCGGCCTTTCGTCTTTTTTCGTCCTCAAGCTTATTGAGATTTTTATCGCTCTAGCACCTCTGGGACTTTTTTTCGGATTCCTCCTTATGCTCCTTTTATCTTTTCAAAAAGGGGAACACTACAGCAGCTCGCTTCTTCAGTCTTTTTTTTCAGGAGCCGCTCTTTCCCTGACGTTTGATCTAAGCCTTCGCACCCCTTTGAGAACTTCGACGATCCTCTTTCTTTCAGGATCTTTCCTTCTCATCCCTGTTTTCGCCTATGCGCTGACTTATTCTAAAAAATGTCCTCTTTTCCGTCTGTGTTTTATGACTCTTTTCTCTCTGTCCGCGCTTTTTCTCATCATCCATCAAGGCACTCTTCCTCATCTGGAAAACAGATACGCCCTGGTCGAAAACGTCGACAAAAAGTCTTTCATCATGCGCGTCTTTGAAGATCCTCTGGAGCGAAGAATTGTTTACAGAAACGAGGCTCCCTCGCTCACCAAGAACACCCTCCTCCATGTTATGGAAAAACATATCGGGATGTTATCAGCGCTGTCATCGCGGCCCCGCTGTCAAGCGCAGGTCTTGAAGGTCGACCCTCAGCGGGGCGATCAGGGAAGCCACTGGCTGAGACTGGCTGAATCCGAAAAAACATATGATCTCATGGAAATGGATTATGAATTCCCCGTCAGCGGCTATGAAAAAATATTCTTCTCTCAAGCCTTTTACAGGCTCTGCAAAAAAAAATTAGGGGAAACAGGCATTCTTCATCAGGCTGTTCCCGTCGATTCGCTGAAGAAAGCACTTGATGCGACACGATCTGCTTTCCCTTATGTCAAAGCTTTTGCCGTATCCCGCTCGCGCGCGCATATCCTTGCCGGTTCCGCGCCGATCCTGGCCAAAAAAGAATTTTTTGAAAGACGCATGGAAAACGACCCGGCATTTGTGAAAAGCTGTCAGGAGCTTGATATCCTGTCTTTTGATGAAATAGCGGCCATCATGGAAAATGAACCGGAGAAGGCTTTTTTTGATTGAAATTAAACTTACTTGAAAACAGGCTGCTTGGCTTGATCATGAAAAAAGAAAACAACATACTCGCCCTGGCCGCTTTTTTTTCCGGATGCTGCGGCCTTGCCTATGAGGTTCTTTACAACCGCATCCTCTCCAGCATTTTCGGCGATACTTTCTCCGTCAGCTTCACTATCCTTTTCACGTTCCTTCTCGGCATCGCCGCGGGCTATCTTCTCGCCCACAGGCTGAAAAGGTGGCTGTTCGCCGTGGAGATTTTTATCGGCCTCTACAGCATCAGCGCCGTTTTCCTCATCCTTCAGACAGAAAGCTACGCGTCTGACAGATTCCTGCACATCCTTCCCGTCCTTTATCCTCTTTCTATCGCGTACTCGATAGGATTCCTTCTCATTCCCTCTGTCCTCATCGGCATCAGCATCCCGGTGCTTTCCCGCTACATGACCATGCAAAAAGAAGAAAAGCCTTTTGACAAGACCTACCTTCTCTATAACCTTGGGGCAGCACTGACAATCCTTCTTATCGAATACGCTGTCCTGCAGAACCTGTCTGTTTCTTCGGCTGTTTTTCTTGTCGGCTGCCTCAACATGGCCATAGGAATCGTTCTTTTCTTTTTGAGAGATATCTACCGCGGAGAAAAGATCCATCCTCTCTCCTTAAGATTGCTAAGCCAGAAAACGATTGCCGCTCTTCTCGTCTTCAGCCTTGTGAGCGCGTCTTACCAGCTTCTTCTGCTAAAAATGAGCACGTTTGTCTTTGGTCCTTTCAGGGAAAATTTCAGCCTCACCGTTTTCACGGCTATCATTTATATTTCCATCGGCACGTTTCTCCACAGCCGCTTTTCCCTGCGCTTCCGCGACCTCGTCAGGCTCGCGCTGTTTTTCATCCTCATGGAAATGGCTTTTTTCAAGCTTAGCGCCTTTTTCCTCTCGTACGCTCTGGCGCGCTACGGCCACATCCTTCTTCTTTTCCGTGCCATAAAAATCTTATGGATATCCCTGTGGGGGCTGCCTCTTCTTGTGTTTGGGATGGGCGTTCCTGTTCTCCTGAAAGAAACGTCGACTGAACATATCGAAAACTCTTCCGGTGTGATCCTCTTCTATTCATCCATCGGCAACACCCTTGGATATGCCGTGATGTTTTTCATCATCCACCCCTATCTGAAATACGGAGCCATGTTTATCGCGCTTGCGCTTTTTCTTTTCCTGGCGTCAATTATCCTTCGGTCATGTTCAAAAAAAATGTTTCTCAAAGCGTCTGCTCTTCTCCTTGTTGCTCTTTTTTTGTGGGACGAAAAAATCCTTTTTGTCTCGCACAGAAACTTTTTCCACCTTTCCCGCCTGATCAGATCTTATGCCGAGATTGAAAAAATTGAATCTTTCAAGGCTTACAACCAGACGCTTGCCGTTGTGCATGAAGGCAAAGACAAAGAAAGCTTCTTCATCAACGGCTACCACAGCATCCAGCTGAAAAACTATATTGAAAAGATCGTCGGCGTGATTCCAAAGCTTATCCAGAAGGACGCCGGAAGCGCGCTGGTGCTGGGACTGGGGTCAGGAAATACAGCCGGGGCGACAAGCTGCGTCATCCGCGACCTTGATGTTGTTGAGATCAACAAGGCCATCATCGACAACCAGGACCGGTTTGCTGCCTACAACAATAATATCCACAAGAAAGACCATGTCCGGATCATTCTTGATGACGGGGTCAGCTACATGAAAAAAAGCCGGAAAAAATATGATGTCATCATCAACACGGTCACAACCCCTGTCTACTTCAGCTCCTCCAAGCTCTACACAAAGGATTTTTTTGAAATCGTCAAAAAGAGGCTGTCACCGCGCGGGGTCTACTATACATGGTTCGACGGCCGTTGCGGGGATGACGGGGCGTTCATTCTGATAAAAACACTTCTTTCTTCTTTCCGCCATACGGGCATCATATCTCTTAGAAGCTCATACTTTCTCCTTTTTGCGTCTGACAGCCCCTTTGATGTTCAGGAGCAGGGCAGCCCCGGGCTCCTGTCTTCTTTAAAAACGATCACTGCCAGCCCCTATTCTATTGACCTCTGCATCCTTTCGAGAAATATTCATAATGATAATACAGACAGACTGATTCAGGATAAGCCCATCCATACCATCGATTTTCCCGCGCTTGAATACAGCATGGCCCGCCTGGGGATGACGCCGCCGTTCACAGACGTTAAAAAATGGATAATGACCGTGACCAGTTTTGATCAGGATCCCTTGAGCGGGAAGAGCCTGACGCCTGAAGACCTCGAACAAAAATACCTCTATTACTCCCTCTTTGTCCCCTTCCTTTCATGGAAGGCGCAAAGCTCTCTTCCTCTGACAAAAGATATCCTTATCAAGGAGGAGTCGCTGAGAGCCGTCAAAGATTCAGACAAAGACAGGATCTCTCCTTCATTTCTCAAGGCCTACCTTGCCAACCGCAGGGAAAAAAAGCTTGATGAAAACGAGGATCTTCTCCAAAAAGAGACATTTGAGGGGAAGGAGCTTTTTTCTTTTGACCTCATGATTCAGAAAGGACTCTACGGGCAATGTCTTCTGGAGATAAAGCCTTATCTTCTCAAGAACTACGACCAGCCCTTTTTTCACGTTCTTTACGGCGTATGCCTCATCAAGACAGGCAAACTTGAAAAAGGTCTCCATCATCTGGAAACAGCCCTTGTTCTCGATCCTTCCTTTGAGCGCATCCGTATCTACACCTCTTATCTGTATCTCAAAAAAGCTCGAAATGAAAAAAAATCATCCGCTCACATGGCTTTTTTCCAGGATGCTGATCCTCCTCTCTATCTTCTTCAGAGGATCCATTTTGTCAATCAGCTCATGAAAAATCCTGTCGACTTTACGGACAATCCGTGGATGGACGACCTGTATATACCGGAAAAGCACTCTTCTCTCCTGATCCCTGATTACGATTTTGCTTTTTTTGATATTCTCAGGTATTTCCGTTAAAGTCTGGCTGTGCCTCTTTTTTCAGTTCCATGTTTTTCGTGGAAATCGAATCCGCTTTATGACAAAATAAAAATACTGTCAAACCTGAATATTTCAAATAATTTTGCTGAAATATTCGGACAAAAAGGAAGATCATTTCATGTCCTCCGTGGAAGAAAAGACAACGTTTTCATGGCTCAACGCCACGCAGTTTTTCGGCGCTCTCAACGACAACCTGTTCAAGCTCGTCATTATTTTTTTCCTTATTGCCTCTTTAGGCAGGGAACATACAGACAACATTACGGCAACAGCAGGACTTTTTTTTGTGCTTCCCTTTCTTCTTTTTTCACATGCCGCAGGGGTTCTGGCCGACAGGATGAGCAAGAGGAACATCATTGTCCTTGTGAAGCTTTTCGAGGTCTTTGTCATGGCGCTCGGCGTTCTTGCGCTGGCCTCAGGCAGCCCTTTTTTTCTCTACGTGGTCGTTTTTCTGATGTCTCTTCAGAGCACATTTTTCGGCCCGTCGAAATTCGGAATCGTTCCTGAGCTCGTGAGAAGGGAATCCCTCTCCCGGGTCAACAGCCTTCTTGTGAGCTTCTCCTTCCTGGCCATCATCATAGGCACTTCGGCTGCGCCTTTCGTTTCCTCAGCTGTCGCTCCGGACTATACTCTGGCCGGCGCAGTGTGTGTTGTTATAGCGGCCGTCGGTTTTTTGTGCAGCCTCGGCATCAAAAAAACCCTTCCTGCCAGGTCAAAGAACAAGTTCAGCCTTTTTTTCATCAAAGATATCTGGGCAACCCTAAGGTTTATTTACAGAAACGACAAGTATCTTTTCCTGACGGTCATCGGGTCGGCCTACTTTCTTCTCATCGGGGCCTATCTCCAGCTCAACCTTATCGGCTACGGCATCAACGTCCTGAACATGACAAAAGAGAACAGCACGTTCCTTTTCCTTATCGCCGCCTGCGGCATAGGGCTGGGCTCCTATCTGTCGGGACGCCTCTCCGGAAGAAACATCGAATTCGGCATCGTGCCGATAGGCGCCGCCGGGATCACTCTTTCCAGCATCATCATGAGCCAGATGACCTCGCATCACCTCTTTCTTGTTTTTGTCATGATCTTCGCTCTCGGCATAAGCGCAGGGCTTTTTATCGTGCCCCTGCAGGCATTCATCCAGTACCGGAGCCCGGATAAGAAAAGGGGCGAGATCCTCGCTGTCTCCAACTTTTTAAGCTTTTGCGGCGTTTTGATTGCATCCCTTTTCATTTACCTGTTCAGTAA
>JAFGJP010000140.1 GCA_016929035.1 Candidatus Auribacterota bacterium
TATGAAACGCTTGAAGTAGCTTTATATCATACACTTGGTGATTTGCCTCTGCCAAAATCTACCCACAGATATTTTTGAGGAGGCATAATTATAAATAATCCTTCGCTGAATAACAAACAGTATTCACGGATTTCTTTTTTTAAAATTGACATATTTTATAAATATATGTTATATTTTCAGGAAATTCAAATGAAGGAGAACATCATGAGGATACTCGTAACCGGTGGTGCTGGCTTCATCGGTTCATTTATCGTTGATGAGCTTGTAAAAAAAGGGCACTCTGTTCGTATTTTCGATTCTCTTGACCCTCAGGTGCACCCTCATGGCAAGGCGCCGGAATGGCTTAATAAAAATTCAGAATTTATCCAGGGAGACGTCAGGGATTATGATTCTTTGAAAAAGGCAGTCGACGGGATGGAAGTCGTTTTCCATCATGCTGCTGCTGTCGGGGTCGGCCAGTCCCAGTACCAGATCAAACATTACATCGATGTGAACACCGGAGGAACAGCCAACCTTATGGATATTCTCGCCAATCATAAGAATTCCGTAAAGAAAGTCATCGTCGCCGCTTCCATGAGCAGCTATGGCGAGGGCTCCTATCATTGTGAAAATCACGGCCTTGTGCGTCCAAATCCAAGACCTGAGGAACAGATGAAAAAAGGCAACTGGGAGCAGACCTGCCCTGTTTGCGGGAAAACAGTCGCTCCAGTCCCTATCCGTGAAGAGGACAGGATGCTTATCAGCTCCATCTATGCTTTAACGAAAAAAGACCAGGAAGATATTGTCATGAACATAGGGAAGACCTACTGTATTCCCTGCGTGTCTCTGCGGTTCTTTAATGTCTACGGCCCGAGGCAATCTCTTTCCAATCCTTATACAGGTGTCGCGGCTATTTTCATGAGCCGCATCAAGAACGATCACCCCCCGGTTGTTTATGAAGACGGCCTCCAGAGCCGCGATCTTATCAGCGTGCATGACATCGTCAGGGCCAATATCATGGCCATGGAAAAAGATGAAGCCAACTATCAGATCTTTAATGTCGGTGTCCAGAATCCTGTCACCATCCTTGATATCGCCAGAGTTCTTTCCAGGCTTTACGGAAAAGACATCCAGCCTGTTATACAGAACAAATACCGCAAGGGCGACATACGGCACTGCTTTGCCGACATCAGCAAGATCAAAGACAAAATAGGCTGGAGACCTCTAGTCAATTTTGAGGATGGCATGAAAGAGCTCATCGACTGGGCTCATGGCGCACAGGCAGAAGACAAGTTTGACACGGCTCTGAAGGAACTTAAAAACAAGGGACTTGTCTGATACGGATTAACTTGAATATTTCACAAAAATTGTGAAATATTCACACAGCGTGCCGTGGTGTAGCTGCAATGCAGCTACAAACGGGGTTAAGTGCCGGGCTTTTCCTAAAATGCTTGATAGGATCTCTCATCATATCTGTCTTTCATGCGGCAGCTTAATCAATAACGGTATTGTCTACGTCTGTCTTCTGCACCGCGATTCTGTTATAATGATTTCTGTAAAAGACGGCTGGAATAAAAGGTGATGAAAAAAAACATATCGAAAATAAAGACTCCTGATCCAGGCAGTAAAAAAAAGAATAGAAAAATCTCGTTGTCAATGAAACACGCTATTTGTCTATCTGTAATCATAACTGCAGGGATCCTCAGTTATCTGAACAGTATTGATAATTCATTTCATTACGATGATATTGCGTCAATAACAGACAATCGATCTATCAGGGATATATCATTGGTAAGAATATGGAAAGAGAATAATCATTTTCGATTCGTAGGATTCACGTCTTTTGCTATAAATTATTCCATAAACGGGTTAGAGAACATAAGAGGCTGGCACTATGTCAATATTTCTTTACACATCTGTTGTGCGATCGCGTTCTATGTTGTCCTGATTCTCATCATGAGGTTATTGGGAAAAGACGGCTCGGCCATATCCCTGTCCGCAGCTCTTCTTTTTTCTGTACATCCTCTTTTGAGTGAGCCGGTCAATTATATACAGGCCAGGCACGTCCTTTTTTATTCTTTATTTACCCTGTCCTCGACTATCATCAGCCTTTTGTTTATATCAAGCCGAAAATCATTCTCAAAGCTTATTTTTTCATTGTGCATGCTTATCAGCTTTGTTCTTGCAGCCTTATCAAAAGAGGTCGGTATTTTTTATGTCCCTTCAGCCATACTTTTGACCTTTGCGGCGTTCTGGGATAACATCGAGAATAATTCATTCATAAAAAAAAGATTTTATCTTTTGATCTTTCTGATAGCGGCAGCGCTGATTCTCATAACGCACTCGATACGTCCGCTGACGAATCTTTTCAGCGCCGGATACAGCCTGGGCCTGGGCAAGAGAACTTTTGTTGTTAATCTCTTAACTCATTCAGTGATATTCTTTAAATATCTAAAACTTCTTGTGCCTTTGTCATCTCATCTCAACGTTGATCACAATATGACTCTTATTAGACTCAATAGCTTTTCAGACTGCTTTTTGGCGTTCAGCTCTTTTTTTACTCTCTTATTCTTGAGCTTTATTGCATGGAAAAGAAAAAAAAGAGACCCTTTGTTTTTCTTTTTATTTTTCTGGGGGATCATGGGTATCTTCCCTTACATGATTGTAACAAAAGGGTCAGCAGAACTTATGATCGAGTATAAGTTCTATCTTTCAGCTATCGGATTTATCGGGCTGATAATGGTTTTCCTCAACAGGTTCTACCAATATTTATCAATGAAATATCGCCATCGCGGCACGGGGATAATTTATGGAATCATCCTATCTTTGGCCGTTTTTTTCTGTATAAGCGAAACTCGCAAAAGAAACACAGTCTGGAAAAATGAAATGACTTTATGGGGCGACGCCCTGAGTAAATCGCCTCAAAGCATCAAGCCTCATCACAATCTTGGAGTCTATTTATCAGAAACCGGAAAGACGGATGATGCGAAGTATTATTTTTATGAGGCGTTAAAAATTCAGCCCCAAAGCGCACATCTTCACAGCAATCTCGGCACTTTATTCCTGAATGAGGGGAATATTCAGAAAGCTTTTCACCATTTCGAAAAAGCACTGTCATTGGGTTCTCAAAGCGTTCAAACGTATAACAATATGGGGATCTGTTTCGACAAAATGGGAAAACACGACCAGGCTCTCTATCAATATTATAAAGCGCTTGAGATCGACAGGAACAACGCCGATGCTCATAACAATTTAGCTGTTTATTATTCTAAGAAAAAAAACTGGGAGAAATCTTTTTATCATTTTGACAAAGCTCTTCTAGCGGAACCGAATAACGCAAAAACATATTTCAATATGGGCATTGCATACTTTGAAAAAGGGGATATCGATAAAGCGATTTTTCACTTTTCTCAAACGGCATCTTTTGAGCCGGAACATCTCTATGCTCATTATTTTCTGGGCATGCTCTCACATAGTCAAAAAAGGCTGAAAGACGCCGTGCCCCATTATGAAACAGCTATTGACCTTGCAAAAAAAGCGAAGAACACGACATTGTTAAAAAAGATTCAAGATCATTATCAGGCCTGCATTGACCAGCTCAACAGCAGCCAGAAGAAGGACAATGACGATTAGATTATATAATTGCATAATCTGTCTGAAGGGATCAGGAACAATGCTTTAAAAATTAATTTTTCTTCATGCGGTTCTATGTTATAGATATGATCGTATAACACAAAGTGACAAAATGGTTTTTTCTTATTTATTTATAGGCATGATAGTTGCCGTCAATATTTCCGCGGCTCTTTATGAATCGGCTTTCCCTCATCAATGGTTTCGCTTCATCATGGCCTTGTTCAATAGAACAACAGCTGTGAGGCTCTATGGCGTCTTCCTCGTCTTTCTATCCGCCTATCTTGCCGCCGTTATCTTAAGAACTGACATAATAATCCGCATGAAGGGCCTGGTCTGGATCATCGATTTCTATATCGTGTTCAGCGCCTTTCTTCTTCTCTTTTTTACAAACGCGTTGAAAAAACTCTTTCACTCATTCCAGGACAATATCGAACCACGCGTTCTCAGGAGGGCACTTAATCTCGATTCCTTTTTAAGGCTTGTGGCAAGCTTTATTCTTGCAGCTTCAATGATCCGATGAAGAAATCTGATTCACCAGCTTTTTGGCCTTATGGCTGTTCAGAAAAGCGATGAGCATCAGTAATAATACCCAGCCGAAAACGCCGTCGATGCCCTCGGAAGTCCCGAAAAGCCATTCATAGTCCTTTTTATCAAAGTCGAGAAGTACGCGTCCCATCTTTATCACAAAAACAGCTCCGGCATGGGTGCCGGCAACAAGAAAAATATTATCGCCGGAATCGTCAAAAAGCCTGCAGAAGAAAATACCGAGAAGAAACAGCCCGATAAGGGAAAAACCGTGCTGGTCCAATTGGGCAAGGGTCCTGAACGAACTGAAAAAAACTCTGAATCCAATGGCCAGGTCAAATCCATCTGCGCGGGGAAAGCTGAAAGCCTTGAGAAAATGGGCCGTGGAATAGATAAATGCCGTTATATAAATAGAAGCCCTTTTCCCGAAGTCGTCTCTCAATAAAACAAATAAAATCCCCCAGACAAAAAGCGTCTCGAAGAAAGCAACAAGCAAAGCTGTTCCGGCCGAGTCGAAAAAGCCGACAACAAGCATGGCCGGCGTTATCTCCTCTCTTAAAATCCTCACGTGCATTGCCAAACCGCCTAACGTCAAGACGAGGAGTATCAATCCTCCTACCAAAGTTCCTGAAAAAAAGGAACGTGTTCTTGCTTTACCTCTCACGTACTTTTTGAAAAGGTCCTTGCTGCGAAAAAAAGAATAAAAAAAGGCGATTCCCGCAATAGCAAGCAGCAGAAAAATCCTGTTGAAAACCCTGTGGATGTCAAAAAAAAATCCCATCCTGACCAAGATGAAATCTACAAAGGGCAAAAGAGCGGCTGAAAGGACAGCGCTTCCCACTATCAGGCTCAGAAAAACAACTGATCTTTTATGTCCCCATCTCCCACGAAGAAAGGTACTTTTCCTGTTCATCGGTAAGGCTGTCAATTTTGACTCCCATGCACTGCAGTTTTGTAAAGGCTATTCTCTTGTCAATCTCTTCAGGAACGCCGTACACTTTTGACGCAAGTTCCTTTCCCTTTTCTACCATGTGCCTGGAACACAGTGCCTGGTTGGCAAAGCTCATGTCCATCACATTGGCCGGGTGCCCTTCGGCAGAGGCAAGGTTGATCAGGCGCCCTTCACCAAGGACATAGATCCTCAGGCCGTTCTCAAGACAATATTCCACAACCATGCTCCGAATCTCTCTTTTCTCTTTTGTCATCTTCTCCAGGGCTTCCAGGTTGATCTCAACATTAAAATGTCCGGAATTGCAGATAATAGCCCCGTCTTTCATCCTCTTGAAATGCTCGGCATCGATGATATGGATGTCGCCGGTCACCGTGACAAAAACATCGCCCAGCTCCGCCGCTTCCGCAAGGGGCATGACACGGTAGCCGTCCATGACCGCTTCCAGGGCTCTGAGAGGATCGATCTCTGTAATGATCACATTGGCTCCCATTCCCCTCGCGCGCATGGCAACGCCTCTTCCGCACCATCCGTACCCGCAAACAACAAAAACCGAACCGGCCATAAGAATGTTCGTCGCTCTCAGAATGCCGTCTATTGTGCTCTGTCCTGTTCCATAGCGATTGTCAAAAAAATGTTTTGTTGTCGCGTCGTTGACAGCAATGATCGGGTATTTCAGGACTCCCTTTTCCGCCATGCTTTTCAGCCGTATGACGCCTGTTGTCGTTTCTTCCGTTCCTCCTCTGATATCTTTCAGGAGTTCTGTCCTCTTTGTATGTATTGTCGAAACAAGATCGGCGCCGTCATCCATCGTAATAACAGGCCCGTTATCCAGCACGGCATTGATGTGGCGGTAATATGTCTCGTTATCTTCGCCTTTGATCGCGAACGTCTTAATCCCAAAATCTTTTATAAGGGAGGCGGCAACATCGTCCTGTGTGCTGAGGGGATTCGAAGCGCACAGAGACACATCCGCTCCTCCGGCCTTGAGCGTAATAGCCAGGTTGGCGGTTTCTGTCGTCACATGCAGACATGCGGCGATGCGGATGTCCTTTAACGGTTTCTGCTCTGCAAATTCGTTCCTTATTTTGCGAAGTACCGGCATTTGTCTCTCAGCCCATTCTATTCTCAGCCGTCCTTGATCGTGAAGCCCGATGTCCTTCGCATCAAACTGGCTATCTTTTAAATCCATTTTTTCCTCCAGTTCTTCAAAAATAGAAATACCTGTTTAAATTCCTGTAATCTATTGGGATCTTCTAGAGAATCCTTAGCTGCTTCCTCAATCAAATACCGGCGCTTATCTGCGAATGAACCATTTGACATGGTTCATCAGCGTCATCTTATTCTCAATACCGTGCGATAGCACACCATCTTTTTGATATTTGATTTTTTCTTTCCTGCGCTCTATCGTTATCTTAACTACAGTCCTTCATTTGATTCTTTATTTCAAACCTGCCTGCTTCCTCAGGATGTCGGCCTTGTCAATTTTTTCCCATGTGAAAATATCCCAGAGGTCTTCCTTTTTGCCGAAATGCCCGTTTTGTGCCGTCTTCTTATAAATGGGGCGCCTGAGATGCAGAAAATCAATTATCGACTTCGGATGAAGATCAAAATTATCTTTTATCAGCTTTACGATATTTTCTTCAGGAATAACGGATGTTCCGAATGTCTCAACAAGGATAGAGATTGGATCGGCAACACCTATGGCATAAGACAGCTGGACCTCACACTTCCCGGCAATTCCCGCAGAAACGATATTTTTGGCTATATAGCGCGCCGCATAGGCTGCGCTTCTGTCGACCTTGGACGGGTCTTTTCCTGAAAATGCGCCTCCGCCGTGCCTGGAAAATCCTCCATAGGTATCCACGATGATCTTTCTTCCCGTAACGCCTGTATCGCCGTGAGGTCCGCCTATGACAAAGCGACCTGTGGGATTAATGTGATAAATTGTGTTTTTGTCGAGCAGATGATGAGGAATGACTTTGTTCAAAATTTTTTCTTTAACGGCTTTTTGAATCTCATCATGAGAAGCGCTCTCCTCATGCTGCGTGGAAACAACTACTGTGTGGACCCTCTTTGGATTATTTTTTTCATCATATTCCACAGTGACCTGTGATTTGGAATCCGGCCGAAGCCAGCCGATTTCTCCCTTTTCCCGGCAGACCCTCAGCTCGTCGACAATCCTGTGTGAAAGAACAATGGGAAGAGGCATGAGAACGTCTGTTTCGTCACAGGCAAAGCCGAACATGATGCCCTGGTCGCCTGCACCTTGCTCTTTGTGAAACCCTTCCCCTTCGTTAACACCCTGGGAAATATCAGGAGACTGCCTTCCGACAGCAACGACAACAGCACAGGTTTTGTAATCAAAACCCATGCTGGAGTCCGTGTAGCCTATCTCCTCGATGGTTTTTCTGGCAATATCCTGAAAATTGAGGACAGCTTTTGTCGTTATTTCTCCTGCAATAACCACAAGCCCTGTGCAGACAAGCGTTTCGCAGGCCACTCTGCCTGCAGGGTCATTTTTCATGACTTCGTCGAGGACAGCATCTGAAATCTGGTCGCACATCTTATCCGGGTGCCCGACTGAAACTGATTCAGAAGTGAAAAGAAAATTGCCTTTCATGAAATAATTCCTCCTTTAAAAAATAGAAATAAATATAACAGA
>JAFGJP010000141.1 GCA_016929035.1 Candidatus Auribacterota bacterium
CATGTCGAACAAGTTAAACCACTTCTGATGATTTCCAGTTCAACGCGACGGCCGTCCTTTTTTATGACTTTCCCCTTCACTCTGTTCTCCTTATCACAGTTATTTTCTATTTCTATCGTTCATTGCCCGCCCTGATCTTAGCGAAGAGCTCTTCGATTCTTGTATCTTATTTCTTACTTTTTATGTCTTGTGTCTTGAGTCTAATTTAATATTCATCAAAGCTCATGATCTCATCTAACGGCTTTCTCTTTTTCGGCGTTTCGTCATCCCTTTTCGGGTATCCCATGGCGATCAGGCAGGGGATGCGGAGATTCTTCGGGACCTTCAAAACCTGCTTCACCTTCTTCTCATTGAACCATCCGACCCAGCACGTGCCGATCCCGAGCTCAGCCGCCTGAAGAATAAAATGCTCTCCGGCAATACCGATATCCAGCAGGGAATAGTCCGTTCCTTTCACAACTGCTCCGGCGCGGGCGGATATCTTCATCTTTTCGTTCACAAGAGCGACAATAACGCCTGCTTCACGAAGAAGACGGTTCATGCCGGCCGCATCTGTAAAAAGTCCTGAAAGAGCCGCTCCGGCCACCATTTCTTTTTTTTCCCTGTCCCTGACAATAACAAATTTCCACGGCTGAGAATTACAGGCCGAAGGCGCAAGACGGGCGGCCTCGACGCATTTGATAATGTCTTCCTCCTGTATCTGCTTTTCAGTAAAGGAGCGCGTGCTTTTTCTTTTGTCTATTAGTTCTAAAAATTTCATAAATAGACTCCTTAAAAATTAATTTCCCCGGGTTAAAGCACGGGTTTTCTTTAAAAAACCCCGCTTCGTAGAATATCGTAAAAATCTCTACGACATTTTTACGATATTCAGCGGGATAATCGATGCGCTTTCATCCCCGGTTTAAAGCCGGAGAAATCGCGCATCGATTAAATTCTTCTTTGATTATGTAACCTACTCATTTATAATATATTAAAAAATGGCTGGTAAAAATATTATTTTTGCGGTGACAGAATGTATCTGAAAAAAGAGCTTTCCTGGTGGGACTGTTCCGCCATTATCGTCGGCATTATCATCGGAACAGGCATCTTCAGCATTTTCCCAAAGCTTATTGCAGAAAAAAATATCTCAACCGGCATGATTCTTCTGGCCTGGTTTGCCGGCGGCATTTTCGCCTGGTTTGGTGCTATGTGCTACGCCGAGCTTTCTTCTCTTTTTCCTCATGCCGGAGGAGATTACACTTTCCTGCATAAAGCCTATTCGCTTAAAGGAGAAAACCTTGTTTCTTTTCTCTTCGGCTGGTCGCAGATCATTGTCATCCGGCCGGCTTCCATTGTCATCCTTGCTCTTATTTTCGGAAAAGAGATGCAGATCGTCTTCCCGAATTTTTCAGGAATGATCTGGAATCCTCCCTTTGTGTTTGGGCTGGCCCTTCTTATTGTCACAACGCTTATCAACATCCTCGGTATCAGCGCTGGAAAACACACGCAAAACGTCATGACCGTCATTAAAATCGGCATACTTCTCTTTCTTATTGTTAACGGCCTGATCAAATCATTTTCCATGGACGTGGCCTCAAACCTTCAGCCTTTTTTCCTTCCGGAGAATAAAAATCTCTGGTCAGTCTTTCCGGGATTTATCAGCGCTATTGTGCTTGTGATGTGGGTTTACGGGGGATGGAACGAGGCGGCCTATGTGGCTGAGGAAGTCAGAAACCCGCACCGCGATATTCCCAAGGCTCTTTTTGTCGGAATATTTTCCGTCATGATCCTTTACCTCGGGATCAACTACGTTTTTATCGTTCACTTCTCCCCTGCTGTCATGGCCAAAAGCTACAGCCCGGCCTCTGACCTCATGGGAATGTGGTACAGCGAAAAAGGGCGCGTTATCATGTCTTCGATTATCATGATCTCCGCTGCCGGAGCTGTTAACGGCCTGATCATGACAGGCGGGCGGATGATCTACGGGATTGCCAAAAGCACAGAAAGCCTTTTCTCTCTTTCGAAACTCCATCCCAGATTCAAGACTCCTGTCATGCCTCTTGGCGTCAACTTTGTCCTGGCTCTCATCCTGATTGTCATCAGTAAAGGAGACAGCGACTTTGTCGACAGCCTCGGCTTTTATACGGCCGGCGTATACTGGTACTTTTTCGCTCTTGTTGTTATTACTCTTATTATTATCCGCACAAAACTGACAAATGTAGAAATTCCGTATAAAGTGCCTTTCTATCCCCTCTCTCCAATCGTTTTTCTTATTGTCTCCGGGATCCTTATCTGGGGAGCTTTTGATTACAAGCCGTTCGAAACTCTTGTGGGGATCAGCCTCCTGACAGTGGGGATTCCCCTGTACTACCTCATGCACTTCAACAGGCCCGAGAATTCTCTTCACCTGGATAATGTCGAGGAATTGATGATGATGGATGTTGAGGACAGAAGAAAAAATCTGGCTGACCGCAGGCAGAATAAAGTTGACCGAAGGAAACAAAACCTGGGACGAGAGGCAGCATCAGACTACAAGGAAAGCTCTCCGGAAGAAAGTTAAGCCGGTTAGGTCCGTTATGCCCGTTTAGCCCGTTAGGTCCGTTGAGAAAATCCTTCGACTCATTACCCTCGCCCAGGATAAAAAGTGTTCCACACGGGAAAAATCGTGAATCGAGAATTGTCTCTCGTGGTTCGTTCAAGGAACGTAAAGCGCAGATATACTCGTAATGCGTAGTGCGTAATGAGTCATGAGTTCTGTGAAAAATCTTGTTAACTGGAAAAAGGAAGGACGTCAAAAAACAATATAATGTAAGCTGATGGCAGGCAGCTGTTTTTCTCCAGACTACATTCTTTTTTTCTGTCCTCTGTCTTCTATCTTTTTCTACGGACTCCGGACCCTGGACTATGGACTTTTTTGCTTGTCCTGAACGAACGGAGTGAGTCGAAGGACTACTTACCACTTACTTTTTACAACAGATATTTGGAATGGATCCTTATCCAGTCGACGATAACCGACTTGAGCTCGCTGCGGCTTTCCAGCATGGCCGTTCCATGACCGGCCCCATCAAAGATGAGAGCTTCCTTGGAGCCGTTGAATTTGTTGTAAAGAGCACAGCCTGACACAAAGATATCATTTCTTTCAGGCGAGGGATCTTTTTTGTCCATGATAAACAGCATTGCTGTCTGCTCGCAATTTTTTATGGAGTCTTCGACTTTAACAGCAAAAAAGTTTTTTGAAGGCGAAAGAACGGTCAGTGATCGAATGGGTGATGCCGGCTTAATCGTATTCACCTTTTCACAGAGCTTGATGGCCACAACGGTCCCAAGGCTTGCTCCGACAACCGAGATTTTCTTTGAGTCAACAGAGTCCTGCGATATGAGAAACTCGTAGGCTGAAAAAGCATCATCCACCATGTTCCTGTAATTTTGAGTGACAAAATTTTTTACATCTATTTTTTTTCCCTTTTTGATAACACTTTCTCCGTGCCCTCGCAGATCAATCGTCAGGACAACAAAACCGGCTTTTTGAAGATGGGGAACAAGCGTCCGCCATTCATGACGGTCTCTTCTCCACATGTGGAACAGAATCACGCCGGGATAACATTTCTTTCTTTGAGTGACAGTCTTTTGATAAAAGCAGGAATTTTTAAGAAGCTGTGATCTTTTTGTCTGAAACAGCTGAAATCCGCATGTCGTCTGAAAGCCCCGGTCTTCTCCGCCTGTTATGAAAAAAACTTTTTCTTCTTTTTTTTCTTTTTCTTTTTCCGGCTCCGGAGACGGCGAAGAAGAAATTTTTAATACAAAGGATTCCTCGATGGCCCCGTAAGGGCTCAGGATGCGGTCAAAAGGGTCTATTCTTGATCTCCTGTTGAGAAGCGGGATGAAAGACTCCTGGATCTCCCCTGTCTTTTCTGATGACTTTTTTTCCCCGTTTTCTGCTTTGACCTCTTCAGGGGGTTCTACTCTGATGATCTTTTCGTTATAAAATTTTTCTCGTGAAAAAGAAAAATGACCGTCCTTCACGATGATCCGGGTCACTGTCCCTTTTCTGACAGGAGCAGCAAACGCGAGAAACTCTTTTTCTAGCTCGTTCCATATCCCTACCCCAAAAATAAGCTCGCTCAGTGTCGGGATGCTGATCTCTATAACTTCTGCCGGCATGAAGAGCGATCCGACAATCCTGACATCATCCCTGGTCATAAACGTGACGGTCTGTTCACCAGAGAGAGGCTCGAGTGTGTGTTTATTCTGTGATCTCTCAGCGCCAAAAACATCTGTCTGAACAGCCATGTAAAACGCAAAAAGAACAAAAACAGCCATCCTAATCTGTTTCAGCTTCTCTGTGGACAACGTCATGTTTCCGTCTCCCCTGTATAATCAAATGAAGCGATTATCCGTCCCTGCAGATCCGTGTAGCGGCGCGCCATGCGGTCATTGCCGATAGCATACTGAAGAGCTTCTTCATCGCCGACAAGGATCACAAGCTCTTTGCCTCTTGTGACAGCTGTGTAGAGAAGATTTCTCTGAAGCATGATAAAATGCTGATGCGTGACCGGCATGATAACGCACCGATATTCGCTTCCCTGAGACTTATGAACGGAAATGGCGTACGCCAGGACCAGCTCGTCAAGATCAATAAAATCATAAACAACTTTCCTTCCGTCAAAATCCACGACAATAAACCCGCCTTCTCTGTCTATGCGGTCAATAAACCCGATATCGCCGTTAAAAACATCCTTGTCATAATTGTTCACTATCTGCATGACCTTGTCGCCTTTTTTTAAGACAAAGCTACGCCTCGCTATGCCGTCGGTCTGGGGATTGCAGATGCTCTGGAGGGTTTCATTGAGCTTCTCGACCCCGACGATGCCTTTGTGCATGGGCGTGATGACCTGGATATCTGAATAGCTGTTTAGGCCGAATTTTTTCGGGATCCTTTTCCGAACAAGCTCCTCGATGACCTCTTTAATGGCTTCCGGCTCCTTTTTCTTGATAAAGAAAAAATGCCTTGCGTCAGGCTTTCCCCGGCTCATGCGGATCATCCTTCCCTGATTGATGCAGTGAGCGTTAAGAATTATCTCGCTTCCTTTTTTCTGACGGAAAATATGCCGGAGAGAAACAACAGGGATCCGGCCTGACGCGATCATGTCTCTCAGCACATTCCCGGGCCCGACCGAGGGAAGCTGGTCGGCGTCGCCGACAAAAATGACAGATGTTTTTGGCCCGACGGCCTGCAGCAGGTGAAAAAGAAGAAGGATGTCGACCATCGAGGCTTCATCGATAATGACAAGGTCGCACTCCAGGGGATTTCCCTTGTGCCTTCCAAAGCTGTTCGCCGCCGGGTTGTATTCAAGAAGCCTGTGAATTGTCTTGGCCGTCATCTCGGCTGACTGGGAAAGCCTTTTTGCCGCTCGACCCGTAGGAGCAGCCAAAAGCACCTGCGCTCCGTATCGATTAAAAGCCTGAACGATCCCTTTGATAAGCGTTGTCTTGCCGGTCCCGGGCCCGCCCGTAATGACCAGAAGCTTTTCCTGCAAAGCCGCATCAAACGCGCGGAACTGCCCTTCTGAAAAAACAATTCGGTTCACGGCTTCGATCTCTTTGATGTTCTGTTCACGGGAAATATTCACCAGGACGCTCTCTCCCTTCTGGATTCTCTTCAGGTCTTCGGCAATCGATTTTTCCGCGACAAATATCCTGGTCAGATAAACCCCTCTTTCCCCGGTAGAAACCTCAACGCACTTGATCCAGTCCTTTTGACGCAGCCTCTCAAGGGCCTCATGAAATATGTCAGGAGGAACATCAAGGTCTCTGGCCGCTTCCTTGCTGAGAAACTCGAGAGGATAAAACGTGTGTCCCTGGTCAATGATCTTTGTCAGAA
>JAFGJP010000142.1 GCA_016929035.1 Candidatus Auribacterota bacterium
ACATTTAACACTTTGATTTCCCTCCGTGAACTCTGTGGTAAGTCTCTTCCTTTCTACTTTCTATTTTCTACAGTCTACTTTCTACTGATGAGAAGCACAAAAATCAGGAGGATTTTCCCAGCTTTTTTTTGATACTTTCAGCTTTTTCCATCAGCTCTTTTATCCTGGGATGATCCGGATGACGGTTTTTCAAATCTTCAAGATATTGAAGAGCATTCTCAAAATCTTTTTTTGTCTTTCTCCACTTTTCCCTGTGATCATGTCGAAACTTCAATGTTTCACGCTTTTTAAAGCGCGAAAATTCAAGATGGTCATCATCTCTCTGAAAATGCTCAGTTTCAAAATTGGTAACAACAAGAAAAAACCTATTCTGCTTAACGAGAGCTTCCATGAACGTGTAGTCCCACCCGCCGTAAAGAGCGCTGAAATCCGTCAGATCGTCAAAAACTCTCTTCCACCACTCTTCTGTCGATATCTGGACACCCGGACTGGCTATCGAGCGGTAGCATTCAAAAACGCCGAGGCGAATCGGCTTCATGTTCTCCGGATTACAGGAAACCCACCTTTGCCCTTCAAAATATTCGTTGATCTCCTTCCTCTTGAAACCGATAAAAGGCGCATCATGCTTTTCAATTTCATTCCAGTAATTCAGTATGTCCGGCCAGTTGTCAGGAAGGATCTCATCATCATCGACTTTCACGATGAAGTCATAGCCTTTTCCAAAACATTTTTTTTCAAGAAGGAGCTTCGTAGCACATGCTATACCAATATTTTGTTCGCTGTAAGTCACATCCAGTTTCATCGGCCCCGAATATGACTTAAGAAAGTCCTGCGTATCGTCGTTCGATCCGTTATCATGAATAAAAAAATCAAAGTCATTCCGCTTGCCTATCTGAGACCCATAGCTTCGAAGCGTTCGCTCCGTATAGTTCTTGCGGTTGCAGGTGAGCATGATAACGGCGTTTTTCATAATTTTAAAAAATCAACCAAAGATTGCTTCGCCTTTTGGATTACAACGATGACGTTCTATCTTCTTATAACTTCTTCACCCTGAACCCTACGTGGTTCAGGGCCGCGTCCCACGATTTATTTCTCTGTGTTCTCTGTGGTGACTTTTATAATCATCCGTATGTTCCTGTCGCGCCATAGCCTTAGCTGAGGCGGAAGCACTCTTGGACTATTGACTTATTTCTTCTTTCTTACAAGTTGAGATCTTTAAAAGAACGTATGCCGGGCACCAGCCGATAATGGCTGTCAAAAGAGGCAGGAAGCCGATAATCCCCCACCAGCTTTTAAAAAGAATGCCCAACCCGATGATCCCTGCCCCTGCAATAAGCCGGATACGCCGATCCAATTTTCCGATATTTTTTTTCACTTTCTCACCCCCCATGAGAAAACGCTTCATTTCATCTTCTATTTAGGATAACCAACCGGCTGTGTAAGAATGACTTTCTGCTCTTCGTGCTCCTTTCCGCGATAGGCGGACCCGCCTTTGGCGGGCGTGCTGTTCCCGGTTTGACCAAAGGTCATCACAGGGTTCCTTTGACTATCGACTTTTTGTTTCCTCATTATTCTTTTATCAGACGTATAACCTGAATATTCAGGTTAAACTTCTTCAAGCTCTCCTCTTCTTATTTTATCCGCCATCTTTTCCAAAAGCTGTCTTTCCTCGTAGTCAAGATGGCCGTCGGCCGATATGGCTTCATTGATCATCCTGACTTCTTCTTTTGTGATTTTTCCATCGGCTTCCACCCGCTCAAAAAGTTCCTTTATGTTCTCCATAATACGCTCCTTTGATGATTTTAAAAGTTTTCAAAAAAATCCTAACATGAAAGGATAACAACCTTAAGAAAAAATTACTCGCCAATGACGGATGTTATCTTTGCCAGAAGTTCGTTGAAGCTGAAAGGCTTGACCAGGTATTTGGTGGCACCCAGCTCCATGGCTTGTTTCATATCTTCACGCTCAGACCGTGCGGTCGTCATGACGACAGGGATATTTTTCGTTTCTTCTTCTGCTTTCAGCCGTTTGAGAGTCTCAAATCCATCCATTCCTCTGCCAAGGACAATATCAAGAAGGATAAGATCAGGCCTTTTTTCTTTGGCCAGCTCGATGCCTCTATCGCCGCTTCCGCAATTAATCGTCTGATAGCCTTTGCGACGAAGGTCGAAACTCAAGATAAAACGAAGCGCTGCCGCATCATCAATAATCAGTATGACTTTTCCACTCATTCTCTGTCTCTACGTTCTCTTTAGTCCAGTGTATCTCTCTTATTCTTCTCTTTCAAGAAAATTATAATTAAGAAAACTCCAGAAACACTATTTATCAAGCAGACGTATGGAAAGGATTTTCACATCTTCTTTCGGCTTGTTCTGCGCATCGACATGAATCCCTCCGATTTTATCCACAACTTCCATCCCCTTGATAACGCGTCCAAAAACCGTGTGCTTTCCTGCCAGCCACGGCGTATCTACAAGATTAATAAAAAACTGGGAGCCGTTTGTGTCAGGCCCTCTGTTAGCCATGGCTACAGCTCCTTTGACAGGAGGATGAGACCTGAGCGAATCTGTGTACCGATAACCCTTCTTTTCATAGCATTCTTTGAGGGTTATCGCTTGCACGATCTCTTTAACTTCGTCCATCCTCGCCTGATATTCCTCATTAATCGCTATGCCCAGCTTTTTCAATGCAGGTGCAATAAAAGTATTTGAGAACTGCTGCTGGCTGCGGATCATGAGAAATTGATGAGGATTCATGTTCTCGTCAACAGCTTTTATCTTATCAAGTCCCAGAGAATCGGCGTTGATTTCATCTTTAAAAGAATACCCCGGACCTCCGGTGCCATTTCCCAGCGGACATCCGGTCTGAATCATGAAATTCTTAATAACCCGGTGAAATATCAATCCGTCATAATACGGTTTTTTCACCATCTCGTTCGTGACAGGATCTGTAAACTCTTTTGTTCCTTCAGCAAGACCGATAAAGTTTTTCACTGTTTCTGGAGCATCTTTCTGAAAGAGTTCCACAAAGATGTCTCCTATGCTGGTCTTGATAACGCACACAGGATTATCCGGATCCTGCTTTTTCAGCTCTGAAGTATAGGCCATAGTCAAAGAAACAAAAAATAGACAAGCAAAAATCAAAGACATCTTCATTAGCCTCACCTTTCGTTGTCATTCGGTTAATTGGTTAAATTGCTAAATTGTTAACTGGATAAAGTCTATTCAAAAACTAACTGTTCAGACCTGAAGAAGCTTGAAACCCGTCTTTTCATCATAAATCCGTTTTGCCCAACATCCTTTTATCTCAATAAGCACGCCTTCCATGATCTGCCAGACTCTGACACCCCTTCGCACGCACCCCGTAACGGTCCTGTCTTTCCTCCCCGAGGCCATATGCATATGAAGGACAGGCTTCTCGGTCTCATCAGGGAAAAGCGTTCCTACCCCGGCGATCTCATGAACGCCTTCAAGAATATGTTCCACCGGAGAAGGAGGATTGACGCGGCCATCTTCAGGCCCAACGACAAGACGGCTTCCTTCATCCGCACCGCCGACAAGGATGACAAACCCGGCATGAACAGAATTCTTTTCTGCGCATTCTTCAATTTCTTCATGGAGAATATCGCCGTCTTCGAGCCGAAGGACAAACACCCGCCCGAATTCTGCCTCAGAATACTTCATAACTCCTCCAATCCTGCATTGTTTACCATGTGCTTTTTACAAGCTTTTCTGCTGTCTTTTTGTGTTCCCTGATGTGCGCATTGAGGTCAAAACATATCTTAAGAACAAGGAGAAAAAGAAGTCCTGTCTCCGGAGACCGGAGAGCCATCATGAGAAATCCACCGATGATGATCGTCACATGAAGGATCACCACCCGGCTGTAGGGCTTTCCCATCAAATCGCCCGAGCTTTCTTTCAGATATTCGCCTTTCAGAATATAGTTCATGATGAATGAAAATGCGTGGCTGGCCACAAGGCCGAAAACCGCGTAAAAAAGTCGATATTCAAAAATAAGCGGCCATGCTTTTTTAAAAGCTTCATCCGGGCCCCCTGTTATCTGAAGTCCTCCGAACATGAGGATGACAAAAAGGCCGTGAACGCCTGTAAACATACCGTAGTGAAAAGTAAAAAAAGGTATCATAAACAATTTTCCCAGCCATTTGAGAGGATCCTTCGGATCGCAAAAAAGCATCCTCAGGACATTAAAAACACCAACAATAATATTTTCTATCCAGAAAAGAAGAAGGAGAGGAAACACTTTCCAGCCGAGATAAAGAACACCGTAAAAAGGCAAAAGATTGGCCGCGACAAGAAAAATCGAGGACGGCATCAAAACATCTTTAAGCTGAAAAGAATGCTTCTTTTTTTCTTTCATAATTTAAAAAACTAGACCATAAACCATTGTCTGTAGTCCATAGAAAAAGACTAACAGTCATCAGCCCGCTATGTATTACTCTTTGATGTCTTTCCTTTTTCCAATTAACCAGTAAACAAGCTAACCAGTTAACAAGTAATCTCTTTTTTTTCTGTGTTCTCCTTCGACAGGCTCAGGATATAATATGGTGAGCGTAGTCGAACCATCTGCGGTAAATTTTGCAATTATCGTGCAAAGCACTTTTCATCCTGAGCTTGTCGAAGAACTTTGAACTATCGACTATCGACCATTGACTTACTTGTTCTTTTCCTCAAACTTTCCTGCAAACGTGATTACACACATGAAGTCATAGAGCGGATGGCGGCAGACCCAGGCCCCTGCAAAATGAAATTCAGGCCTGAAAATATTGACCCTATGCCCACGGCTGGCAAAGCCGTCATCAATGATCATCCATATGACAATCTCCCGTGGCGAGTCAAAGCCGTAACAGATATTTTCACCAATTGCATCGCTCCACGTGCCAAACCTATTGACCCTGTCTCCAGGAAGGCTGCCGGCAGAACCAACGTGTCCGGTGAGGCTTGTTCCGCTTATTTCGTCTATGTGGTCTTTTGCCGCAAGAGACATCCCGTTTGAAAGCTTCAGCAGCGGAAGAGGGTCAAGGGACTTGAGATACGTGATGGCTTCCTCCACGACCTTCACTCCCTCCTTTGTCATGATGATCTTTTTACCGCTGCGCTTCATTTTGTTTCCATCATAGAACTTTTTAAATTCTTTAAGAAAGGCCGCATAGGCCTTTGGATCTTTCCTGGCAAGATTGATTTCTTTTATGATCTCTTCTCTTAAAGAGAGGGGACATGAAAGGTCCACTGGAGGAGTATCATGGGAAGCGGGTTCGGAAAAACAAAGAGAACACGCAAAAAGAGCGGCTATAGTTATAATGAATCGGACATATGATCTCATAAATGGATGGCTTAATCGGCGAACTTCAGGCCAAACCGATATTTCCCTCCGGGAAATTTTTTGACCCAAACAAGCTCAGCGGTCCTTTTATGCACTTCATCTTCAAACTCAAAACGCATATTAAACGTAAGAGGGGCTTTCAGCTCAAAGCAGAGTCCATACTGAGACAGGTTTATTCCCTGGGCTTCAATGAGCTCAAAATCGCATTTCAGCTCAATGTTGGCGTCAAAGTCCACCCTTGGAGGACGGGCCAGGCCAACCTGAGACTGACTGACCAACCGCTGGCGCAAAATATCCAGCTCTTGGATAAGCTGAGTTTTTGTCTTCTGATAATCCCGCATACTCCTCTCCTTTCCCGGCAAACTAAAGGAAGCCGCGCTTCTTTATTTTAACATGAAAAAAATATATTTTCATAAAAAATCGGACATTCTCAGAAAGGAGAACATCGACGAATCGCATCAGACTTCATTAAGGCTGCATCCAGATAAACCGTCCTTGTCCTCCCTTGACAGGACTGCGGCAAAGAAGGCTTGCTGAAACGGGGGAGAAAAATCAAGGGAAAAGCTTTTTAAACTCTCTTTCATCACCGACAATAAGCTTGATGCGGCTGGCGTCCGGCCGAAAGTCAGGCATAAACCCGTACCTGTCAATGATGGGCTTGACATGAAAGACGGATGATGGGGATATAAAAAGCTCTACACCGCTGTCCGGCTTGGTGGCTGCCAAAAGAAACATGTCTTTAGGACGAAAGTTTGTCATCCTGTAGACATAGCTGAAGGATCTGCGTATTTCCTCGTTCTTTCCGCTTATGATCTCCTCAACGGTCATTGATTTGACATACCATGGCATAATCTTCAATCCGTTTGAATAATAATAACATTTATCAAAACGTCATTCAGCATCTTTTTATTCTTTCTTTGTATTCATTCAAGCCCTGTTCCTGAGCATTTTCCTGACTTTTCGCTTGAGCCACCACTTTTGCCATGAAAAAAGGGATTGAAACACGTACATGAAAAAATTTTCTGCTGAAAAAATCTGTCTGGCCATCTTGAGGAAATCCTCCATGGTGATGTCTTTCACGCGAGCGATCCACTGCCCGAGGTCATCAGGGTTCCTGCGGGAAGAAAGAAGCTCTCTATCAGCATACCAGATAGACATAAACTTCACATCTTCGCTGAAAAG
Source organism: Candidatus Auribacterota bacterium (assembly GCA_016929035.1). Lineage (GTDB taxonomy): Bacteria > Auribacterota > JAFGBW01 > JAFGBW01 > JAFGJP01 > JAFGJP01. Next base: position 6,523 of record JAFGJP010000142.1, read on the forward strand.
AACCTGCTGCTTGATAAAACGTTTTTTTTCTCTTTCAAGCTCTTGTTCTGTAAAAGAGCTTATCAGGTTCATGGTCTCTTCAATGACCGCTTTGACGACCTGCTGCGTTCTCCCACGGGATGTTGTCGTGTAAATATCGAGAGTTCCGATGTCTGATGAAAGACGGAGATCGCTTTCAAGGGTGTAGACAAGCCCCTCTTTTTCCCTCAAACGCTGAAAGAGCCTGGAATGCAGCCCGGTTGAAAAAATATCAGCTACCAGCTCAAGAACAGGAAGGCTTTCAGACGTATAGGAAGGACACCTGTAAAATATCGAAATAAAAGGATTCGGGGCCATACCGCCTGCATAAATCTTCGGGCCCTTCTGTGAAAGCTCTTTTTTTGATTCAGGAGCGCTTCCCGCCGGAACCAGGCTGAACAGCTTTTCAATGCGGGGGAGCAGCTTTTCGCGCTCAACATGGCCGACAAGAGAAAGCACCATATTTTTCGAGACATAGAACGTCCTGTAAAATTCCTGGACGTCCCTGAGTTGTAATCTTTCCAGATGCTCTCTTTGGCCGCCTGCCAGATGCCGCAGGGACTCATCCCCTCCAAGGAGAACGAATTTTACTCTCTGGACAGCATAGGCGTTGTCTTCTCCGACAATATTCAGCTCTTCTCGAATAATTCTTTTCTCCAGCTCAAAAAGCTCCTCGCTTTCAGGAAGGTCCGTGACGATTGTTGCCAGTATCTCAAGCGCTTCTTCTGCCTCATCTCTATGGACATAAACGCCAAAGCCCGTGTAGTCAAGGCCGGTAAATCCCAATACCTGGCCGCCGTAGTTCTGTATGGCCTGAAAAAGCGACTGCTTTTCATCTTTCCAGTGAGACCGGAAAAGAAAATGTTCAACTACATGAGCGATCCCATGCTTTCCCGTAAGATCGTGCCGCGATCCGGCGCCGACAAGGCAAGCGATAGCTATCGATTGGCTGGAATCCCTGTGGTCCAGCACAACTCTAAGATCATTTGAAAGGTCAATTCGCTCTCTTTGATAAATCACGGGGTTTCCCTTAAAAAACTAAAATCATCATATCAAAAGTTTCCTTTTTTGGCCATCACGGGTGACATTTTCTTTACTTTTTGCCAAATTTTTATATATAATAGTTTTTATATGGGCAATCTCATTGTTATCGCTGAAGACCATAAAGAACTCAGCCAGGCTCTTTGCATGCGGCTGAAAAGCTGCGGATTTGAAGTCATTCCCTGCTATGACGGGAACAGCTCCTTTAAAAAAGTCAAAGAGCTGCATCCTGATCTTCTTATCCTCGACATCGACCTTCCTGATATCAATGGCCTTGACCTTCTGGATAACATCCGCAACACTTCCGGGCTTGAGAACATCAAGATCCTTGTGCTCACAGGGCTCACGGAAAAATTTGACGGTCAAAATACGGATAATGAGCTGAAAGACAAGCTGGGAGTAAATGCCTATCTTTCCAAGCCGTTTAAAACAGAAGACCTTGTCAGCACAGTCAAAGAACTCATGGAATGACAGGGAAAAATCCTAAAAAATGGAACACTTCGCTGAATAATATAAGAATTAGCCACAAATTAACACAAATTGTTCGCCTTCGGCGAAATTCTCTCTCCTCTCTACACTCTGTGAAGAGCGTTACAAAACTCGCTACTGGCTTCTGTAGAAGAAACTGAGAAACGCAGGTTTTGTTCGCACACAGTGCGAACCCTCTTTTCCATTCGTGTGTATTCGTGTGGATTTATGGCTGATTTTATAATCATCCGCGCGTTCCTATCGCGCCATAGCTTTAGCGAAGGTGGAAGCACTCCTTCTACGACTCACGTCTTTCCGGCTTCAAAAAAAAAGATCCGATGCTCCCCAAAAGAGCGACGATCCCTGCCAGCAAAAAGGCCGGTGAAAACGATCCGTAAAAATCCGCGATAATGCCGGCAATGCTGGGTCCGACAGCCTGGCCAACGCCGAAAAAAAGAGTAATAAATCCAAGAGCTGCCGGCGCCATCCTTGAGCCAAGCATATCCCCGCAGGCCGCGGCCATGACAGCCGGGATGCTCCAGGCTGTCAGACCGAAAAGTATGGCTGAAAGAGTGAATCCAAACGGCTTTGTCCACAGGGCAAAAAGGCTGAAAGACACAGCTTGAACAAAATAGACAGCAGCAAGCGTCTGCTTCCGCCCGATCCTGTCAGAAATGCTTCCCCAGATAAGGCCGCAAAAAAGGCTCAGCCATCCCATGATCATGAAAAGCTTTCCGGCATCCAGCTGGGAATATCCTCCTTCTGCGACAAGCTTTTTGGTAAAAAACGTCATGTAGATGATATAGGAAAAACCAAAAGCGACATAGACAAGGCCAAGATTCCAGACAGGGAAGGAACGGTAGACGCGCCTCCACTGAACGCTCTCTTTTTTTTCTCTCTCAACAAAAGTGGTTCCCGGATTTTTCCCAAGGGGCTCAAGGCCTTTTTCCTCAGGATGATTGCGGATAAGAAAAAAGCTGGCTAAGGAGAGAAGAAGGGTAATCCCTCCAAAAACAAACCAGCACACCCGCCATCCATCCACTTGAAAAGATGAGAGAATGCGGGGCACCAGGGGGCCGAGAACAATGAGAGCCAGGGATGAGCCGGAAACAGCGATTCCAGATGCAAAGCCTCTTCTTTTTGCAGTAAACCAGGCAGACATCATGCCCATGACAGAGATATTGGCCGCTCCGCTTCCAAGGCCCGTGACAGCCCTGAAGACAGCAGCTGTCTGCATGTCATTCACCAATCCGGTCAAGATCATTGAAGCAGCGCAGAGGAAAAGACCGATAGAAAGGACGCTTCTCGGCCCGAACCGGGAAGCCAGTGCACCGCCTATGGCGCAAAGCGCAAGGTATCCGATGAGATTGGCTGTTGCCAGTATTCCGGCCTGGGTGTTATCCATGTGAAGACCTTCCTGCATCGACGGAAGAACGACCGTGTACCCGAAGCGCGCCAGACCGAGAGCTCCGAATACGCCGAGCGTTCCCATGATAAGGATGATCCATGCATAGTGTATTCTTTGTGATGTATGTGCGTCAGTCATCTGAAAAAATCTTTTCATTATCCTACACTTGAAGCATTTTGGCGTCAAGCTCGCAGAAAGGCGAAAGAGATAAGAGCAATTTGAAGTTTGAAATGTGAAATTTGAAATTGAAGGTGCGCTTTGCGCGGATATTATAGATTTAACCACAGAGCACACAGAGAAAAACAGAGAATATAAAAGGGGTCGTAATTTTGCTTTCAGCATAAAAAAGCAAAAAAGAATCAGCCATATTCTCAAAGTGGTTCGACAAAGTTTATCTCGAGTGAAGCAGAAAGGCTCATCCTATCATATCCTGAATAAAACCCAAAGAAGGCATAAAGAATATATAGAAAAATTCGCACGAAGTGCGAACCTTAGATTCCTCTCTGTGCTCTCTTTGTTCTCTGTGGTGAAATTTTATGATCATTCAGCGGAGCGTTTTCCTTGGACTATCGACTCTTCCACTTCCACTAAATCTCTCCAGTACTTTTTCGGTATGAACTGGCGCTGCAGGCGCGGATTGTATCTCCCGGGTACGGCTATTTTCTGAAAATATCTTTTCCAGAGCATCTGGCACTCTATCTCTTCAGAAGAGAGAAGAGGAACGTTCTCCCTTTCAAGCTGGGCGATGCGGATAGCCCTTTTATTGTAAAAAGCAGCCCTGCTTCTTTTGTAATCGTGGATGATCCAACATCTATCAGCAAGCCTCCCTGCGAAAAAAGGCGCAATGAGAGGAAGGATAAAGTGGTCTGTATACAGCCTCGCGTAGTAGACCCCGTCAAAAAGCTCTTTAAACCGAAGAAGTCCCTTCATGCGGTGCGCTTCCCGTCCGACACGCATGGAAAGCGTATGGATCTTTGAGACCCTTTCATCAGAAAGGAAGAGGTCAAGGTTTTTTCCTTTTTCAATACCGAGTTTGACATAGTCGTAGATCATCATCCCTTTTCCGGGAACATCAGAGAGAAAGCATTTCATGATGTTCCTGAGAGTGTCTTTTCCCATCTTGTTCTTCACGAAAAGAAGAAAACTTTCCGCTTTTCTTTTTTTTGTCTCAACCGTGACTTCCCGGCTGAAAAGAGACGGCGTAAAATCTTGGAAAAAGACGATGTCGTCCGGCTCCTCCTGCTTTTTCAAGACCTCGGCAAGACATGTCATAAGTCCTTCGTATGTGCCGTCGTATATATAGGTCGCGCTCACAGCTCCCCTGTTATGGCTGAAAGCTCATCAGCCAGCCTATTGGGATCACGGGTGAAAAAATCCAGCTGATCTGAGTCTTTCTTTTTATCCTGCACGGGAATCCTCAGCCTTGCCTGGATTTTTTCTGCATTTTGAGGCTCGTCGCCAAAGTACCGTCCGGAAAGCGTGATAAAATACTGGGCTCTTTTCAGGACGATGCGAAGCTTTTTCAGATCTTCAAACCGAAGGGCCTTGACCTTGCGAAGCGTCAATATTTTTCCGGCAGAGCGTATGCCGATTCCCGGAATACGGAGAAGCTGTGGATAATCCGCCCTGTTGATCTCCACCGGAAAGGTCTCCATGTGTTTAAGGGCCCAGTCTGTTTTTGGGTCAAAATCCGTGTTGAGGTTTGGATTTTTTTCATCAAGAAACTCATCTGTTGAAAAGCCGTAGAAGCGGATCAGCCAGTCTGCCTGGTAGAGCCTGTGCTCTCTTAAAAGAGGGGGAGATGACACAGACGGAAGGTTTCTTCCGGAGTTCACCGGAACATACGCCGAGTAATAGACTCTTTTGAGGTTCATGTTATCGTAGAGAGACTCACTGAGCATCATGATCTGCCTGTCTGATTCAGGCGTTGCGCCGACAATGAGCTGCGTGCTCTGCCCGGCCGGGGAAAAAAGGGGCGCTTTTTTTGTTTTCTTCCTTTCTCTTCGAATGGCCTGTATGAGTGCTCCAACGCTCTTCATGGGGCGAAGAATAGAATCCGGCGTCTTCTGCGGAGCAAGAAGAGCAAGGCTCTGGCGTGTCGGAAGCTCGATATTGACGCTCACCCTGTCTGCCAGCCGGCCGCCCTCTTTTATCAGCTCCCAGCTGGCCCCGGGAATAAGCTTAAGATGAACGTATCCGCCAAAGCGATACTCTTTTCGAAGAAGGCGGACGGTTTGAAGAAGAAGCTCCATCGTGAAATCCGGGCTTTTTGTCACTGCTGAGCTGAGGAAAAGACCTTCGATATAGTTTTTCCTGTAAAAATTCACCGTCAGCCCGGCCAGCTCATCCGGCGTAAAAATAGCTCTCGGTATATCATTGCTTATGCGGTTAACGCAGTAGGCGCAGTCATAGATACAGATGTTGCTCATAAGGATCTTCAGAAGGGAGATGCACCTTCCGTCAGACGACCAGCTGTGGCAGCAGCCGCCGGGAGTATTTCTTCCCAGCCTTCCCTTTGGATTTCTTTTTGTGCCGCTGGACGCACAGCTGACATCATACTTGGCGCTGTCAGCGAGAATTTCAAGTTTATTTAAAAGAGACATACAATCACTTTAAAAAAATCGAAAAAATTCTGTGAAAGAAGCAGGAGAAAAGCAACTAGTCTCGATATTTCATATATTCATGAAATATCCAGGCAACAAGAAACCACTTTCATTATATGCCCAAGGAAGGTTTATTTTAAGTAAAATCCATAAAAACAATAAGTTGTCATCTTATTATTTCTTTATTTAATTTCATCAGTTCTAATTATCTGTTATAAAGAGAATTATGAAATAATAAAATTATTTGATTATATATTGTTTTAAATAAATGACCATTGTTTATTTTCTGTCTATCTACCTTTTCAAAAAATCCTGCGATAAAATGATTGATTAAGATATGTATGAGATGTTTCCCGGTGGTCGTTATATTATCTAATGGAGGATTTCCGGTTTCTTTTCTTATTTACTTTCTTTGACATTTTTTCGATTTTTCTATTGAATCACAATACGTCTTGATCCAGCCGCTTTTAATGACTTCCGTATTCCCTATTATCATTGAGGAAAATTTCACATTTTTGCAGAAGTTCATATTTCTCTTTCATTTTTCACTTCTTTCATGTTTTCGTACAAAAAATGAAAGACTTTGATTCTTTTACTTTATAAATCTTATCGTAAAAGGATAGCGATAGGCTTCCCCGTTGCTTGCTTTCACAGAAGCGATGATAACTAAAACGATATTCGCAACCAGCAGAATCAGGAGAATGGGAAAAAAGATACATAAAAATATCGTCAGTAAAAGAGGAAGTATCGTGTAGATGAACATTGAGATCTGAAAATTCAGGGATTCTTTTCCCTGATCGTCCACAAAGGGAATTTCATTTTTCTTGATCAGCCAGATGATCAAAGGCCCAAGAATATTCCCAAAAGGCACTCCAATGAATCCTGAAAGCGCTGTCAGATGACACAGCATTCCCCAGTTACAGGCTTGTTTATTTTCTTCTGTCATCAGAAACCTCCTTGTTTACATCATTACCTTTTTTATCTTGTGCTCTATCCTCTTTTCAATAATTTCTGGATAATGCCTCCCACAAACCCTCCGGCAGCGCCAAAGACAGCTCCCCAGATGGCCGCCTGCCCAACCGTGGAGCTGGCATCAACTAATCCTAACACACGAGGCCCTGCAACGGCAAATATAATGACTAGGATAAGAGTCAAAAACTGCATATTTATCCCCTTAAACTGTCGACCAAAGACCGGTATTTTTCATGTATCATGTTCCTGTCAAATTCCCAGAATTCGCTAAGCATTTTATTCAGCTCATCGTCCGAAAAGTATCTTTCTGAATTGGGGAAAAATACGTCGTCTTCTTTCTTAATATGCCTGGGATAGAAATCGACCAGGGCCTTTAGCTTGTCTGAAATCACACCCAATGCCCGTGTGTCTCCCTGGACATATTTTTCTTTGGCTTCAACAAGAGCTTTCACGGTCTTTCTTCCATATTGATGCTCTTCAATAAGCTCATTCATGACTTTCTTATCTTCTGCAGACATGTCTTTAAGAGAAAGACTTCTAAAGAGAATATCTTCTTCCTTTCCATGATGCGTTCTGTCTGCGTAGATTCTTATGAAATCAACAGCGATATCGATAAAAGCCGAGTCGGCCTGCTTTGATCTTTTAATATCGTCCATTTCTTTTTTGATGATATCGATCATCTTCTCGATAAGGCGATGCTCTATCATCAATGGTCCACGCGGTTTCATGAATGACCTCCTTGAAGATATTCTATTTACAAGGCAGAAAATCTTCTTTCCGATAAAATTAATTAACTCTGCCATTAACTATATTAATCTGACAAATAGTATTCAACTGTGCAAACAACTCGCACTTTTTTGATATGCGGGTTGTTTTTATCTCTGTCTTCGATGCTGAACTGGCCCTGATAGGCTTTTTTGATCTTTCCAAGGGTGCTTTGAGAGTCAATGGCGAACTTCTGCGCGACTTCTCTTGCTTTTCTCGTGGCTTCCTCGATCATTTCCGGTTTTATTTCATTGAGCCTTGTAAAGAGATACTCGGTTCGGGACTGGTAATTATCGCCGGTAAAAACAATGCCTTTTTTACCTAGCTGGGATAACGAGCTCATTATCGACTGAACGGCCTTGATGTTTTTCGAATAAACAGTAACCGCTTGTGCGGCTGTATAGCGGAACTCAGACTTCTGATTATCACCATAGCGCTGTGCTGATCTATCTGTTATCGTAGGAGAGGAAATCGTTATCTCTTCTTCCTTGATCCCGCCTTCCTTAAGAAATTCTTTTATTTTTAACGTACTCTCTTCAATGGAACTGTATAACTGTTCCAGGTCATTGCTTGCTTCTGTGAACTGTATCGGCCATAAAACAATATCAGCATCATATTCCCTTTCAGAAAGCCCCTTAACTGTAACGCTTCTTTCATATTCTTTAAATCTGATAGTAGAACTTCCGAGCAAATACCCCAAGGAAGACAGTCCCAGAAAAATAAATCCGCCAAGTAAAAATGCGCTGACCTTATTCCCCATCTGATCGTTCCCCCTCTTCCCAATATTTGATTAATCAATTTTTTTGTTGCCTGGTGATTGATATAGAATAAGTAGCGTTTCCTTTTTTAACTAATATATCCTGCTCATTCAATTTTAAAAGAGTACTGCCAGCCCATTCTTCGGTAAACCAAGTATCTTTATCATCTTTTGATTTTTGTATTACACTTCTTACCGTTAATTTAAACTGTAAATTAAAGGTATCATTTTTATCTGGAGTCAAATATCCTGCTAATGAAAAAACCGATTCGTCAAAAAACTCAAAACTGAAACTACTGCTTGCTATGGATAAGGAGATCTCTTTTTTTTCTGATTCAGAAGATTCCGCAGTAAAAGTAATAAAGTAAGAGTCATTAAAGAATTTATCGCCATATAATTTTGAGTCAGCTATCCCTGCACATAAAGGCATCTGGAAAAAAGCAAAAATAGACAAAATAATTAAGATAGTGATTTTAATAATTTTCATTGCACCCTCCTTTTCCAAAATAAAATTCATGCATTAACTGTGATTTTTTTCTTCTTTTTTTATTTGCAATACTCTCTAAAATTTTCGTTAGGATTCCCATCGATTCTGACAATCGCAACAATTTTACCATCAGATGTTTTAATAGGATAATAGAATTCGAATTCATTTTTTGTATTGATTGCGTTCATGTCCTGCAGATCACCCTCAATGGCTTTTTTCATGGCTTTTTCATAACTTTTTGCTACATAAAACCGGGCAAATCCGTCTTTCATTTGATACTCATGCCGCCATGAGCGAAATCCCCACATAACAGTTTTATCATCCGGATCAGGCATGTAGACTGTTGCACTGTAAATATATGAAAAATCTTCCAAAGTTTTAAAAATGTCAAAAAATTCAGCAGGGACATGTCTTCTTGGAGGCGTGCCAAAGCCATTGATAAAATCAGCTATTTTTGTTTCAAATGTTGCCATCTGTTCCCCGGCTACCCTTTTGAAGACACGCGTTCTGTGCTTTAAAATCACCTGATTGATTGAATGAAGGCCAAAAATCACAATTCCGGCAATCAGGATGATGCTCCCTGTGACTTTCAGGGATCTCATCCTTGTCTG
>JAFGJP010000143.1 GCA_016929035.1 Candidatus Auribacterota bacterium
GAACACAAAGGTGAATGAAGAGGAGAAGAAGCGCTAAAGCGACTGTTATTTTTGCTGAGGTTGCCGCGCTCACGGAGCCTGTCCTGAGCAAAAGCGTAGGGTTTGCTCGTGCAATGACGACTTTTTTTGTTTCATGTAATTCGAGAAATATCGTCATTGCGAGAAATCATGAATCCTGTGGGATTCATGATGACGAAGCAGACTCTGTAAATCACAAAATGTTGTCATCCCTGCGAAAGCAGGGATCAGCGTAAAATACAATTTTAAACTACTTGTCCTTCGACTCATTTCATTCGGTCAGGATGTTGAGCAAAATCGAACCATTTAGGATTTAGGATTTTATGCCACGTATAGGGCTTTTTGGAGGGACGTTCAACCCGATTCATAACGGGCATATCCTCTGCCCCGAAAACCTCGTAAAAAGAAATATCCTCGATAAAGTTATTTTTATCCCGTCATACATGCCGCCTCTCAAGAAAAACCCGGCAAACATTTCCCCGGAAATGCGGCTGGAAATGGTCAGGCTTGCTGTTTCACCCTATCCTTTTTTCCAGGTGTCGGACATGGAAATCAAAAGGCAGGGGACCTCTTATACCATTGATACAGTCAAACAGCTGAGACAGGCTTATCCGAAGGACGACCTGACGATTATACTCGGAACAGACTGGGGCATGAGATTTCACGAGTGGAAAGATTACGAAGCTCTTTCGGAAATAGTCAACTTTGTCGTGATGCAACGAGAAGGAAGCAAAGAAGACATGGACAATCCGCTTTTGTCTGAGCCTGTCAGGAAAAAGCTTGCGGGAGCCATTGTTTCCGTTCCTGCTGTTCCCGTGAGCTCTTCAGAAATACGAAAAAAAATCAACGATAAAGCTTTTTTAAGAAAATATCTTCCTGAAAAGGTCTATCGCTACATCGAAGAGAAGAAGCTGTATCAGTAAAAACCGGAAATTCGAATATCGGAGTTCGAAACAACAAATCCTAAATTCCAAATTCAAAACCTTTAACTCTTTAACACCGTAACCCTTTAACACTTTAAATATTTTCTCTTCTAAGGGGTTTGCTTTGTCACTGCGTTCCTCGCAATGACGACATCCATCGACCTGCGGTCAGCTATTAGCCGTTAGTGTTAGCCTGTTAGATATCTTTTTAATTCATCCCACGTCTTACGTTTTTGTTCACCCTGAACCCAATTTATCCTGAACCCAACGTGGTTTAGGACGTGGTTTAGGGCTGTGTCTTCTGTGTTTGATTAAAAATAATCTGTGCTGAGCACTCTTTTCTTTTTAATTTTTGATATTTGATTTTTTATTTTGCTTTAAATACCCAGTTCTTTCTTGATCATCTTCATGTCCGCCCACGTTTCTCTTTTGCGGGACTCGTTCCGAAGGAGAAAAGCCGGATGATAGGTCGGCATAAGCTTTGCCCCGCAAAAATCATAAAAGCGGCCTCTGAGCTTCGTGATCCCCTCAGTTGTATTGAGAAGCGCCTGGCTGGCCACCGATCCGAGAGTGCAGATGACTTTCGGTTTGATGATATCCAGCTGGGAAAGTATATATTCCCTGCACTCGATGATCTCGCTGGGAAGAGGCGTTCTGTTTTCTGGAGGACGGCATTTAAGGATATTGCAGATGTAGACATCTGATCTCTCAAAACCGATGGCGCGGATAATCTTTGTCAGAAGCTGGCCGGCCCGCCCGACAAAAGGTCTTCCCTGCAGGTCTTCATCAGCCCCTGGGGCTTCTCCGACAAAGACAAGAGAAGCGTCAGGGCTGCCTTCCCCGAAAACTGTATTTTTTCTTGTGCTGAAAAGCTGACAGCGGGTACAGAGAGCCACTTTCTTTTCCATCTCCTGAAGAAGGGACCCGGCCAAAGACCTGACCTGGGCATCGTTTAACGAAACCGGAGCGGAGTCTTTTAAAGTCACCAGAAAATTTATGCCTTTTTTCCTCTCATCTCTCAGATAATCTTCAACCTGGCGAATAATATTTAAAAGCTTTGTTTTCATTATGCTCATTCTAAGACAACTCCTATCTGAATGCAAGATATACCGGGGATGAATCCAGCTCTGTCTCCGGAAGGGCCGGAGGAAAGCACCGGCGAATGAATCTCTCCGTGCTTCCACCTGAGGTGGATCCGCCAGCCCGGAGTCTCTCTAAAAGACCCCCGCTTCGTAACCTGTCGCAAAAATCCACCGAGGAATTCGAAGAACTCCCGGAGCTAAGTCCTCGGAATTTCTGATGAAATTCCAGAGGGTCTTCGACATTTTTGCGACACTAAGCCGGATAATCTTCTGCGCTTTCATCCCCGGCTTAAATCCTTCGACTTCGCTCAGGACAAGTAGCCGGGGAATTCGCGCATTGATTAAAATTCCATTTATTTAAGGATTCGATTATAATCTATCTCGGCAAGCCATGAATGAAGACAAAAAAAAAGCTTACATCCTTTCCCATGTCGTCGCGGAATCCATCATATCTTCCATGGAAGATATTTTTGCTGTCCTTGACCTTGAAGGAAAAGTCCAGTTCGTCAACGAAACATTTCAGCGCATCCTTGGCTACGGTGAAGAAGACATCGTCGGTCAGGTCCTGCTGGAATATTTTTTCAGCCCGGAAGATGACTTTATGTTCGAAGGCCGCCAAAGCGCTGTTCTCACCGATAACGAGTTTGTGAAAAATTATAATATCGGCATAAAGGCAAAAAATGAAAAAATCATGCCTTTTAATATCTCCATGACGCCGATTTTCAATAAAGACAAGGAGATGATCGGAACGGCTTTCATCGGGAGAGATATGAGACAGATGATAAACATTCTCCGGCAGCTGAAAGAAATCAATA
>JAFGJP010000144.1 GCA_016929035.1 Candidatus Auribacterota bacterium
GGAATCGATAAAATTAAACCAGGAATTGATTCAATATGAGCCCCGTTAGACCTTGGTATTATACATATATATTACAAAGCAAAAAGAACGGTCAATTTTACATAGGTGCTACTAGCAATCTAAAGAAGAGACTCGAGGAGCACACTAAAGGATTAGTCGCATCAACTAAATATAAACGTCCATTACAACTTATTTATTTTGAAGCTTGTTTAAGTAAAAATGACGCATTTCGTCGCGAGCGGTATCTTAAGACAGGGATGGGTAAAAGGTATCTAAAAAACCGTTTAAAAAGAGGTCTAACGGGGTGAGTAAATACGCGTTTTTTTTAGGTTGTACTACCCCTGCAAAAGTTCCTCAATATGAACTTGCTTCCAGATGGATCTGCAGGTATTTCGATATTGAATTAATTGACATCGAGGATTTTGTTTGCTGCGGCATTAATCAGGTGAATTTGAGCATGGAGGCAGGACTTTTAATGGCGGCGATGAACCTGGCTTTAGCGGAAGCCGAAGGGCTGGATATTCTTACGCTTTGTGCGGCCTGTACCGGTGCTTTGGCCGAAGCTATAGAAAAACTGGAGAAGGAGACAGTAAGAAAAAAAGTCAATGAAAAGCTGCAGAAAATTAATCTCGAATACAGGGGAGACGTTAAAGTCAGACATATTTCGAGAATTTTTTATGAAGATATAGGGACAGAAAGAATAAAGAGTGAAGTGAACTCCGTTAGAAATTCCATTTCTAACGGAGTAAAAAGAAATTTATTCGGCCTGCGGGTGGCCCCGCATTACGGCTGTCATTATTTAAGACCAAAATCCGCCTTTGCAGGATTTGAAGAGCCGGATAACCCCAGGACGCTCCATCAGCTTATTTCCGCTACGGGAGCTTATCCTGTTGAATATGAAACACTTGGGATTTGCTGCGGAGGCAAAGTTTTCCCGGTTTCGGAAGAATTGGCCAATTCACTGGTACAGGAAAAACTGAATAATCTCAGAGATGAAAATGTAGATGCGATAGTTCTTCAATGTCAGACTTGTTATCTTATGTACTGCGGTCAGCAGAAAGAAATAAATGAAAGAGATAGCAAACACTATCATTTACCCGTACTTCTTTATCCTCAGCTTTTAGGGTTAGCCTTAGGAGCACACCCGACAAAAGACCTGGGGCTTGATCGACATGAAATTGCTGTAGATAAAGTTCTGGATAAAATAGCGAAGTAGATATGGATGAAAACGACAGGAAATGGATAGAAAAAGACGGTGTGATCTTTTTCAAAAAAATCGGTCTTCAGGAAGGACATTTTGTGCTGGACTTTGGTTGTGGAGAAGGATATTACGCCATTCCTGCGGCAGAAGTCGTAGGTGAAAAAGGCAGAGTCTATGCTTTGGATAAAGACATGAAGAAGCTGCTGAGGCTTAAAGAATTGATGAGAACAAAATCCATAAATAATGTGGAAATATTGAGCGAGAATTCGGTTATTCCATTAAAAGATGCCTCCCTCGACGTGGTTTTTTGTTACGACGTTATCCATTATCTGAATAAAAGGAAACGATCTGCGGTTTATGACGAAATCCACAGGGTTTTAAAAAATGAAGGATTCTTTTCGGTTTATCCCAAACATTATAAACAGGATAATCCTTTGGACGAGCTGGCTGATATGGAGTTAGAAGATGTTATCAAAGAAATAGAAGAGTCATCGTTTCAGCTCAAAAGAAAATTCCAGGAAAACATATTACACAGTCATAATTATAACAAAGGAGAAATAGTTCACTTTACACTTTTAAGCAAATCACGCGAATCTTTGTAAAAAAAACGAACAGATGTCCAAAAAAGGAGGTCGAAGATGTATAGAGTTGATAAAGAAAAATGTGTCGGATGCGCTGCTTGTGTCAATGTTTGTCCTGTCAATGCCATCAGTATGGAAGGAGGCAAAGCTGTAATCGATGGGAAAATATGTATTGATTGCGGCCGCTGTGCTCAGGTTTGTCCTCAGGATGCGATTTTTCCCGATGCAGGAAAACAGCAAAATTATTCTTCTTATCAGCAGCAGATGTTTCCAAGATCCGGGTTTGGTGGCGGAGGCGGCCGCGGCAGAGGTCGAGGTATGGGCCGCGGCATGGGCAGAGGCTTAGGAATGGGGCCGCGTGACGGAAGAGGCATGGGACGTGGCGGTGGCGGCAGAGGACGGTAAAACATTTTTTTCAGTGATGGGAGGTTTCACATGTTGAAAAGAATAATAAAGAATTTTGGTCCTGAGTGGGGTGCTGCAGTCATGGGGACGGCAGCCCTCTGTATCACGATGCAGTTATCTTCAGAGGTCTCCAGACCATTTTCCCCATTGTTATATGTGGGGCTGGGTTTTTTCTTATTAACGACAGTGATCTTTATTTTATTTTTGATACCCTGGACACTGAGGTTCTTTATGTATCCGGAGGAGATCAGAAAGGATTTAAAGAATCCTGTAAGAGGTAACTTTTTTCCGACGATACCTATTTCTTTTATTTTAGCCGGGACCGGAATGAATAAGCTTGGCCCCATGCTTTTTGGTCCATGGCTTTCTTATCATCTGAGCATAATATTTTTTTTCTTGGGGGCTGCAGGAATCTTTACTTTTGGATATATACTGACGCGGATTCAGTTTTTACACAGAGAAATCCATTTGGAGCACGCTAATTTTTCCTGGTTTATTCCGCCTGTTTCTCATCTTATCATTCCTGTTCTTGGAGCTTGCTCAATGGATGTTTACTGGGCACAGACAAGCTTGGCTCCTGTCATTTTCATGATTTCCATGATAGCTTTAGGAGTCGGATTTTTCAATTTTCTATTTGTGGGAGCCGCTGTCTGGCACCGCTATATTTATCACACGATCCCTCAGGGCAGATTAGCTCCTACGGTTATGGTTGGAATAGCGCCAACGGCGATTGTTGTTGTTTTCCTGATAAAATTTACTGAAGCTATCGAAGCTTCTCACGGCAGTTTGTTTGGAATAAACTTTGTTTCTGTATTTCCTTTAATCAAGATAATCGCTTCCATTTTCTGGGGTTTTTCTTTCTGGTGGTTGATTCTGGCTGTCATCTTATTGACCCACTATGTCAAGATTAAAGACCATCCACTGGAATTTGGATGGTGGGCGTATACGTTTCCTCTTGAGGCCTTTGTCGTTGCCACCGGACTTTTAGCAAAGTCTGTGGCATACCAATTATTATATCCAGTCCTTATAACCTTGAACGTTTTAGCCGTGATCGTCTGGGTCACTGTTGTTTTTGGAACTGTCAAGTGGCTGGAGAGAGGAGCCTTTTTCAGTGCTCAACATTAGAGGAGGCAAATGATGAAATTTCGTTCTATAACAGTTGCTCTGACAATCACTTTGATTCCTTTTATTATAGGCGTTGCTTTATTTTTGAAGAAAGGTGATCAGGAACTTCCTAGAAAAACGCGTTTTATGACAGATACAGGAGAAAATAATAAAGGAGCGGTCTATAAAGGCATTAAAATAGACTGGGCTTTTTGCCCCAGTTGGGAATATCAGCCTTTATTTTTCCGGTCCGAAGAGTATTTCGTATTTGTGTTCCATTACACAAACAGCAACAATGAAGATGTTTACTTGATGCCTTCTTATTCATTTGCCTCTTCAGGCAACAGGCGTTATTCAGCCAATGAAGAAATCGCGATGTATATCGAAGACGGGATAGAAAATCAATTGAAAATACAGGATCAGACTCCCATGAATTTCAAAATATCTCCCAACAGCGTAAAGCATTATCTTGTTGCCTTTGAGAAGCCTCCTGCAATAACTGCTTTTACTGTGGACGTTGATATTTTTAGAGATGTAACATTGCGCTTATATTACAAAAAAGAAGGACAAATATGGGTTCATGATAAGAATGAATTTGTTAACAATTATAACGGGAGAGGGTAACCGGAGAAAAAGAAAATACAAAAACAATCTGGCAAGGTTAAAAAAATAGAAACCGTTTTTTATCAGGTCTGAAACGGGTTGTTGTTCATAATGAAGAAATATGTACAAACAATTACATCAGAATGCAGACAATCATGGAGACAATATGTCATGCAAAGTCTTCTGGCTGCTTTTGTTATTTTTATAATGTTTTTGTTTTTGAACATGAATCGTTCTTTAATCGTTGTTTCTATAGGAGCAACGGCTTTTATTGTTTTTGCCATGCCTGATAATGTTACAGCTCATCCGAAGAATGTTATAGGTGGTCATTTGATAGGATTCATCGTGGGATTTTTATTATCTCTTATCCCGTATTATTCATTTTTGTTTTCGGTTTTGGTTTATTCATTTGCAATAGGCTTCTCTATTTTTTTTATGGTTGTTTTAAACATGGAGCATCCTCCAGCTTCAGCTACAGCTCTTGGAGTCGCTATGAACGGTTTTTCATGGAAGGTCAGTTTGGTTTTTTTTATCAGTATCATTGTATTAATAATTGTTCAGCGATATTTCAAGCAGCATTTACATTGTTTGGTTTACAGCCAGAAGAAATGATTTTATAAGAAAGGAGCAGGATAGTGGATCATTCAGCAAGAAAGATAGATATTGCGATTTCCAGCGGTAAAGGCGGGACAGGGAAGACGTTTATAGCCACGAATTTGGCCAAAGTTTTCGCCGAAAAGCATGATCAGATCCGTTATCTGGATTGTGATGTTGAGGAGCCAAACGGGCATTTGTTCCTTAAGCCTGTTATCAGCAGAGAGGAAGATGTTACTCTGATCGCCCCTGTGGAAGCGGACAGGGATAAATGTATTTCATGTGGCAGATGCGCGGAAGTCTGCAAATACAATGCCATAGCCGTGGTTAACAAACAGGTGCTTATATTCAAAGAGCTCTGTCATGTGTGCGGGGGATGCAAGATCGTCTGTCCGGTGGATGCCATTATCGAGAAGGAAAGAAAAATCGGTATCATGAAGGAAGGACTGAGCGGCAGGATAGGAGTGCATTACGCTTTGCTTGAGACAGCCGAGGGAGGAATGTCTCCGCGCCTGGTAAAAAAAGTCAAAGAACGTGGCGAGGGAGGGATTCATCCCGTTAGAAATTCCCAAGGAAAATCAGGAGAGATTGTGAATAATGAATACGCAGGAGTTGCCCAGATTTCTAACGGGATAAATATTCTGGATTCATCGCCCGGGACAAGCTGTCCTGTTGTCGAAACGGTCAAGGATGTCGATCTCTGTGTTCTGGTCACTGATCCGACGCCTTTTGGCATCAATGATCTTAAACTTTCCGTGGATATGGCCCGTGAGGTCGGACAGGAGCCTGTCATCGTGGTCAACCGCGCGGAATACAAAGATACAGCTTTGAAAGATTATTGTTCAAAAGAACAGCTGGACATCATCGGAGAGATCCCTGATGAACGGCGAATAGCCGAAAGCTATTCGCGGGGGGAAATGGCTGTCGATAAGTTTCTTGAAATTAAAAAGTTGTTTGAAGTCTTAGCTGATAAGATACTCTCTTTAGCCAGGGGGGAGAAAAAGATACCGAAATCCGTCAAAAGAGAAGCATTATCCGGTGTAAAAGTTCCTGAGAAAGCCAAAAAATATGGTACTCCCGGCGCTAAAAAGCCCAGAGAACTGGTAGTTATCAGCGGAAAGGGCGGTACCGGAAAAACA
>JAFGJP010000145.1 GCA_016929035.1 Candidatus Auribacterota bacterium
CTAAATTTTTTTTCTTTTAAGTTTTTTAAATTTGGTTCTTTAAAAGTTCTGCGGTCAATTTTTTACTTTAAGGAGGGACGTTGAATGGGCAAAAGCGCAAAAAAACCTGTCAGGCCTTTCCAGTATTTTCTTACTGACAAGGGTGAGTTTGTCATTAAAAACTACAACTTTTCAACAAAACTGCCGAGCTTTCTTCCGGGAGTCGCCGGTAAGCTTGGCATTCCGATGTGGGTCTTTTATGTCAACCGTGCTCAGGGCGTGGTGAGCTTCGGCGTTGACGGCAAGGACAGCGCGTTCGTGGAATTCTTTTCAGCCAACAGGTCCTTCCAGCTTGCCCCGCTTACAGGATTCCGGACATTTTACCGCATGGACGGAAAAACGTTCTCTGAGCCTTTCCAGCGACACATCGGCTTTGACGAGAAAAAAATATCTCAGAAAATGATCATCACATCGTATGACCTGACCATCGAGGAGATCAACCATATCGTCGGACTGGAGACGCGCGTCAATTACTTCACCGTTCCCAACGAGCCTGTCGGTGCGCTTTCCCGGCACCTGACAGTCAAAAATCTGAACAAGAAGCCGGTTCATCTCGAAATTCTCGACGGCCTCCCGCAGGTCGTTTCTGCCGGACTTATTCATTTCCTTCTGAAAGACCTGACAAATCTTACGGAAGCCTGGGTTCAGGTGGAAAACGTCAAAGAGAGAAACCCCTTTTACAAAGTCAAAGTGGCTGTCAGCGACAAGCCGCAGGTCGAAGTCATCAAGCAGGGAAACTTCTATTTTTCACGCCAGCTGAGCAAGAAAGGCGATTTTTTTCCTGTCATCATCGACCCGAGAATTATTTTTGATGAGATAGAGTCTTTTACCTATCCTCATAAGTTTCTTTCTGAAAGCAAGTTCGAAGTTCCTCAATTCCAGCGCAACAGGAACCTCTTTCCGTGCGGCTTTTCCTTTAACACGATCACGCTGAAGCCTGGCGAGGAAGCCGGGTTCATCACCATGGCCGGCAACGCCCGCACCTATGCTTTGATGACGGAGTTCAAAAACAAATGTGAGAACCCTGACTATGTTATGAAGAAAAAAGAGGAAAATCACTCGATTATCCGCTCCATTCAGGACAAGATCATGACAGTGAGCAGCGATGAGAAATTCGATGCGCACTGCCGCCAGTGCTTCCTTGATAATGTTCTTCGTGGCGGCTATCCCTACACGATACGAACAGACAAAAAGCCTGTCATCTTTCATATTTTCTCCAGAAGGCACGGTGACCTTGAAAGGGATTACAACCGATTCAAGCTGCTCCCGACATATTACTCGCAGGGAAACGGCAACTACCGCGACGTTAACCAGAACAGAAGGAACGACATCTTTTTTAATCCTGAAACAAATGAAAGCACCATACGCACGTTCATGAACCTTATTCAGCTCGACGGCTACAACCCTCTCATCATCAAGGGATCTCACTTCTGGATCGATTCGGAAGAGGACGCCAATGAGCTGGCGAAGAAATACAGCCATGATGAAACAGGGAAGCTGAAGGATTTTCTTATCCGAGGGTTCACGCCTGGCGATCTTATCATCTTTATCGAGGAAGCCGGCATTGAGCTCAAAACGGACAGAGAAGCTTTTCTCTCAAAAATCCTTTCCGTTGCCAAGCGTATGGAAGACGCTGAGCACGGCGAGGGGTTCTGGAGCGATCACTGGTCGTACAATACGGACCTCATTGAAAGCTATCTTTCTGTTTACCCAGAGAGGGCCAGAGCTCTTTTCTTTGAAGAAAAAGATTTCCGCTTTTTTGAAAACAGCGCCCGCGTGATGCCGAGGCAGAAGAAGTGCTTTCTCACAAAAGACGGCGTCCGGCAGTTTCACAGCGTTTTCAGAGATGAAGAAAAAGAGCGCCGCCTTCTTACACGCACGGTGAATCCCTTTGCCGTCAGGAGCGACTACGGGAAAGGGCCTGTTTACTCGACAACGCTATTTGTGAAGTTTGTGACGATCGCTGTCAACAAAGCCGCGACTCTTGACCCTTACGGAATGGGGATTGAGCTTGAAGCTGACAAGCCGAACTGGTATGACGCGCTCAACGGGCTTCCCGGGCTTTTCGGCTCATCCATTTCCGAGACCTATGAGCTGAAAAGAATGATACTGATGCTAAAAAACGTTATAGAAGAGGAAAATGTTTCTCTTGATAAGCTGATCGTCCTTCCGGAAGAAGTTGCCGGATTTTTAAGCAAGATATCACATCTTCTGAAGGAAGATCATAATGATTTCGACTACTGGGACAGGAGCCACACAGCGAAAGAAGAGTTCAGAGAAAAGATCGTCGACGGCATCAGCGGCATTGAAGCGGATGTTGAGCTGTGCGTGATCATGGAATTCTTTAACGCTCTTCTCGTCAAGCTCGAAAAGG
Organism: Candidatus Auribacterota bacterium; assembly: GCA_016929035.1. Lineage (GTDB taxonomy): Bacteria > Auribacterota > JAFGBW01 > JAFGBW01 > JAFGJP01 > JAFGJP01. The sequence goes on from JAFGJP010000145.1 coordinate 2,414, forward strand.
CCATTGAAAAGTCAATAGACAAAGATTTCAAGATTCCTTTGACTTATTTTTCTTACGAAGTGACGGATTATGAAAAGATCGAAGTCGAATCGAATTCCGGCGAGATCCTTGTCTGGCCGAAGAAGTTCAGGCAGAAGGCACTGCCTCTTTTCCTTGAAGGGCCGGTCCATGCCATGCGCTGTGAGACAGATCCGAAAAAAGTTCTGTCCATCCATAAAGCGGTAACAGGAAGTCCGATCTTTGACAGAAAATTGAAGATGTATAAGGTCAACGCTTCCCTGGAGGATGAGACGTATGAGATCGGCAGGACAAAGATCTTTCCTGCCGGGTGGCTCGAGAACGAGTCTGTCTGGGTGCACATGGAATACAAGTATCTTTTAGAGATCCTGAAAAAGGGGCTGTACGAGGAATTCTACAAAGTGGCGGAGAACGTGCTTATCCCTTATCTTGATTCCAGCACATATGGCCGGAGCATTCTGGAAAACTCTTCTTTTATCGTGAGCAGCGCCTACTATGACAGGGACATGCACGGAAGGGGCTTTGTCGCGCGGCTCTCGGGATCAACAGCAGAGTTCATCCACATATGGCTGGCCATGACCATCGGACAGAATCCCTTTTCCCTTAATGCAAAAAAAGAGCTCTGTCTGAAGCTGAAGCCTGCTCTTCCGGGCAGGTTTTTTACAGTTGAAAAGAAGCAGGTCGTAACCTGCGACAGGGACGGAAAAGAATACATCCTGACAGTTCCCAGGAATGCTTTTGCTTTTAAATTTCTGGGAGTAATAACTGTTGTTTATAAAAACCCGAAGCGGCTGGACACGTGGCAGCCAGATGTCGTTATTAAAAACATCTCGGTAGAAACAAAGCCCGGTGCATGGACGACAATAGACGGCGATACGATACGCGGGCAGCTCTGCCATGATATCCGCGACCGCAAGGTGCTCAGCATCGAAGCGGAGATAGGGGAGAAGTAACAACCGTGGGACGAAGGACGTAGGACGTAAAAGAAAAAGCGGATGAAAAAATCTGATACAAGATACAGGATACACGATGTCGAAGATCCGCCGACGCTTTGTGGAGGACACGATAATGAAGAAGGTGTGCTAAAGCGCGGATGATTTTAAAGTTAACCACGAAGTTCACGAAGAACACGAAGAAAAAAACAGGGAATCAGATTATCAGGAGACCAGGTGTAAGGGCATCAGGGGACTGGGGAATCAGGTAAGCCTAAGTAACTAATACTAATCTCCGAGAAATCCGATTAACTGATTCTAAACTCCAAAATCATTGACTTTTTTCCTGATATCCTGATCACCTGATATCCACACCCTGATGACCTGTTAACCATTTTTTTCTCGCTGCTCGCTATTTTCTAATCTCTACTTATTTGCCGTCAGGCAAATA
>JAFGJP010000146.1 GCA_016929035.1 Candidatus Auribacterota bacterium
TATCAGCAAGGACCCTGTTGAGCTGGCAAATTCTGTTGAAAGCTGTGAACTGGCTAAAGAGCTCGCTTATGCAGTTGACCCGGAATATTACAGCTTCCTTATGATGCTTATAGGCCAGAGCAGTGAACTGGAAGAAGTCCAGCCGGAAGAAGAAGAAATTATTGAAGAAGAGCCGGAAGAAAAAGACAAAGATAAGGACAAAGATAATGACGATGATGATAGAGGACGCGGCAGAGACCGTGACTGAAACCGTTAACTTGATAGCGTTGTAGCACAATCAACGATGAGGCGGACTGAATGACAGTCCGCCTCATTTTTTAAACCATGCACTCTTTTTCAAGACATTCAAGAGCTGACATTCTGAAACGAAAGAGAGTTATATCACTGATAACTTCTCTCTTCATCCACTCTGTTCTTTTTATCCCCCCGCTTCAGATAACGTTCGAAAGACTTTTTTATTTCAAGATTTTCACGCCTCCGCCTGCGGTCATTCGCTTCCAGTTCTTCGCCCCGGTCCCTCAGAAAGAAGTCAAGCCGACTCTCCGGGATATTTTCAAGCCCAGAGACCCGGACGGGATTCCTGAAAAAAGCGAAGGGCAGATTCAAAACCGCATCCAGGAGCTTACTGAATCCATTGAAAGTAAAAGGAAGTCAAAAGCGATAAAGACCATTGTCCCTCCCAAAGAAGTCGATAAAGACAAAATCAAGTGGGACTATGCCCTTTTTATACAGAAAACCATTCAAAGGCATCTTATCTACCCTGAGCCTGAAAAAAGCCAGAAAGTCGAGGAATCTGTCCGCGTGACATTTTGCGTCAGCAAAGACGGCCGCCTCATCGGACGTCCGGAAATCCCCGAGTTTTATCGCTCGCGTTTTCATCACTTCAATACATCGGCTATCGAGGCCGTGATCAAAGCATCCGAATCCTTTCCTCCTCTACCAGTTGAGCTTGAAAAAGACAGGCAGTACTTTGATATTGTTATTGAGTTTCGGCAGTAAAAGAAAGTTATAAGTGCCTAAAATGCCTAAAGTGAACTAAAATTTAGAAGAGACAATAATTTTTTAGGTTATAGTTGTTATACTCGATGATAAAAAAAGCATCAATAAATTGAATAAAATTCTGAAAAAAATATTTTTTGCTTTTTAATTCTTCAAAGTTTCAATGCTACAGCATGTTAACTTTATTTTTCTCTAAACTCTCCACAATTCAACTTGCTGCAGAAAATACAAATTAAGTGTGGTTTCCCTGTGCTACGTTTTGCTTCTTTGCTTTTCAACTTTAAGTACTTTAGCTCACTTTAGGCACTTTCTACTTTTTTCTTTCCCTGGTATATTTATTGCTTTTTTTATAATGTTTAGCCCATAATTGTTGTATTAAAAGACTAGGGATATTATGAATGAAATAAAAAAAGGGCCTTTTGACGATGACCCGAATGCTCGTGAGATCATTGATATCTTTCATCAAATGTATTACTACTCGTCAGAAAAGACCTGGGAGAATTCATTCTGGCTCGGCTATCCGACCCTGAAATGCCCTCTCGATATGTGGATTTACCAGGAAATCCTCTGCAAGATACAGCCAGAGGTTATTATTGAAACAGGAACCTATTGTGGAGGCAGCACACTCTATCTTGCCATGATCTGCGACATGCTGAAAAAAGGCGACATCATCAGCATCGATGTAGAAGAAATCAAAGAAAGACCTTTTCATCCAAGAATAAAATATTTTCAAGGATCTTCGATTGCAACTGATACCATAAAAATAGTTAAGCATTTCATAAGTGCAAGGAAAAAAATAATGGTGATCCTGGATTCTGACCACAGCAAAAAACACGTTTTGCAGGAGCTCAAGATTTACAGCCAGTTTGTAGATGTCAGTAGTTATCTCATCGTCGAAGATACTGATTTTAACGGCCATCCGGTCAAGCCTGAATTCGGGCCTGGCCCCATGGAGGCTGTTGAAGAATTTCTTAAAAGCAATCCCCATTTCTCCATCGATTATTCCAGGGAAAAGTTACTCTTGACACAGAATCCCAAAGGATATCTAAAAAGAATCTCCTAATTTTTCCCCTTCATTTTTTTGTCATATTTCTTTCTTTTACAGATCGTTCCATATAATTTAATTGAAAAAAAACAGGCAATTAACAGGACTTTAACCTCCTTTTTTTATATTCAACTCAAACAAAGGAGGGAATGCATTAAACTATTAAACCTTGTTAATCATTGGGATATCATTTTTTTTCACTCGATATTCCGATTGAATCACATCCGTTTTTTACCTTTCATCATGAAGCAGGTATCCCGAAGCGCAGATGGTTACATCTATCCGTTCATTGTCATTCTTCTCTTTCTCTTATCATGGAGCCAGCTCCACGCCTTTTTTCTCTCTTTCCTTGTGGCCTTTGCCTTTGAAATCGTTGCTTACAAAATTATTAAAAAAACTCTTAAAAGAAACAGGCCTTGTGAAGAATTTCCTCATGTTCAAATGCGCCTCTTTCCGCCTGACAAATTCAGCTTTCCCTCAGGACATACAGCCGGGGCGTTCTGCATGGCAACTCTTTTACTCACCTATTACCCTATTTTGAGCATTCCTGTTCTTACTTGGGCAGCCATGGTCGGGCTTTCCCGGATCTATCTCGGACTTCATTATCCCTCAGATGTTCTGGCAGGCATCGTTCTTGGCTCTCTCAGCGCTTACGCAGGGCTCGTCCTCATGAACTGAAAAAAGGAATCCATGAATATTCTTTACGGAGTTCAGGCAACAGGTAACGGGCATATTTGCCGATCAAGAGAAGTCATTAAAGAGCTTCGCTTGCTCGGGCATGATGTTTCTGTCATTTTCAGCGGCAGAGAAGAAGACGATCTCTGGGATGTGGATGATTTCAGCCCCTATTCCGTCTATCAGGGCCTGACATTCGTCTCGTCATGCGGACGGGTGCAGTACTGGAAAACAGCTCTTCAGCTGAACATCCTTCGTTTTGTCCGTGATGTGATATCTTTTGACATTTCAAATATTGATCTTGTTATAACTGATTTCGAGCCGATTTCAGCCTATGTCGCTAAAAAAAACAAAATTCCCTGCATGGGCATCGGACATCAGTACGCCTTTTTCTATGACGTCCCTTTTGCCAACAAAAATCTTTTTTCCTGGCTGCTCTTCAAGACCTTTGCTCCTGTCCAGATCCCTCTCGGGCTTCACTGGCATCACTTTGATCAGCCCATACTGCCACCTATCGTTCCTGAGATGCAGGAAGATAAAAATGTTCTTATCAAAAACAAAATCCTGGTCTATCTCCCTTTTGAAGAACCGGATGATGTTAAAAAGCTTCTTTGGGGCTGTAAAGACTTTGATTTCTACTTTTATCATCACAGATTCTTTCATTCGGATATTCATAATCTTCATCTTCGCTCTCTTTCAAGAACGGGTTTTCTCCACGACCTTCTGGATTGCAGCGGTGTTCTCTGCAACGCTGGTTTTGAACTCCCGAGTGAGGCCCTTTTCTTACGAAAAAAAGTCCTTGTCATTCCTCTTAAGGGCCAATTTGAGCAGGAATCCAATGCTCTCGCTCTGTCATGCCTTGGGCTTGGGATGACCATGAAAAAGCTGGATAAAAGCACTCTTGAAAAATGGCTCAGAAGTTCATTCGATCATCATATTCATTACCCGAATGTAGCCCGGAATATTGCTGAATGGATCCATGCGGAAAAATGGAACGATACCTCCTCTCTCATCGAAACATGCTGGAAAAATTCTTCATGAATGTCCTCATATCAAAGGGATACGCGTTATGGAATATAATAAATTCATTCCACTTCCAATAGAATCGACGGTCAGAATGTTTATCTTATCACTTTGTTGAGGTTGCTTCGTTGTTCACCTGTGGTGAGACTCCTCTCAATGACGACATCTTACGGTTCATCTTTCTTTCATTTTTTTATTTTTAAATTATTTCATCTTTTCTTTATTATCTGTCCTCTGTCTTCTGACTAAATGGCATATTTATTGCTCATTATTCTCTTGAAGCGAGTTGAATGTTGAATTTTACAATAGGAGGGGAAGCGTGAAGAAATCATTGACTCTTCTTGCAGTCTGCCTAGTCGTTCTTTTTCTTGCTGGCTGCGAGACATTTACAAAAATGGACCAGGCCATTGGCCGAAATCAGGTCCGAATCAAAAAGTTTTTTGCCAGCCTTTTTCTTGCTGAAACCGAATCCATCAACTTTGCTGTCCGAATCCGACATGAATTCTTTGTGTACCTGCCACCTGTGGATGAAACCCAGGAGGGGCTGGATGAGCTTTCTTCCCAGATCATAATCAACCTTTCACAGAGCCGTATTGATACTCTGATCAACCAGGATCTGGAAAAGGAAGCAGACAGGCAGGGGATAGAGAAACTCCGGTACCTGGAAACAGACAAATACAGGGTCTTTATCGAACCGCGGTTTGTTTCTTTTGA
>JAFGJP010000147.1 GCA_016929035.1 Candidatus Auribacterota bacterium
ATCCCCTTATCGGCCTTCATGTCATCGGCAGCGAACGTCATGAATCAAGGCGTATCGACCTGCAGCTGAGAGGCCGAAGCGGAAGGCAGGGCGATCCGGGATCGTCAAGATTTTTTATCTCGCTGGAAGACGACCTCATGCGCCTTTTTGGCTCTGACCGTATCGTCGGCCTCATGGAAAAGCTGGGCCTCGAAGAGGGTCAGGAAATCCAGCACCCCTTTCTGAACAAGGCGATTCAAAACGCTCAGAAGAAAGTCGAGGAAAGAAACTTTGCCATTCGAAAGCAGACTCTTGAATTCGACGACGTCATGAACAAGCAGAGGGAAATCATCTATGAAATCCGAAATGAAGCCCTTCAATCCGACAACCTCAAAGAGCTGGTTCTTGCAAAAATCAATGAATATGTTTCCGACTCTCTGGAATCCATTTACGCACAAGCCGATGCAGAGTCTTCTCCTGAAAGCATCAAAATATGGTTTGAATCCCGCTTCCCGCTTGCTCTCAGGCTCGAAGACATTCAGAAGCAAAGCAGCCGGGAAAGCGTGGAAGAATTTCTTATGACCATACTGAGAAACATGTATGCAATCAAGGAAAAATTTGAAAGTCCGGAGAAAATGAGGGAAATGGAAAGGTTCATCACTCTCACGACTATCGACAGGCTATGGAACGAGCAGCTTTACAACATGGATGACTTAAGGTCCAGCATAGGGCTTCGGAGCTACGGACAGAGAGATCCGCTCGTTGAATATAAGGCCGAAGGTTTCTACATGTTTAAAAATATGATAAGCTCTCTTAACGAAGAAATTGCATCAGGCATCTTCCGCATCACATCGCTCCATTCGGATTCAGAGCTGGTTTTTGATACGAGTTCCCAGCAAAATATCCACCACGACTTTTCAGCGCTTCAGGATGAACCCGCACATGCACCTGTCGCAGCCGCGGCAAACAGGGGAACGCCCATCAAAAAAGATATCCGTATCGGGAGAAATGATCCCTGTCCCTGCGGAAGCGGCAAGAAGTATAAAAAATGCTGCGGGAAATGAATTCCGTTATGTCCGTTGAGACCGTTAAGTCCGTTTGGTCCGTTAATAAGAAACGCTTCGCTGAAAAAAATCATAAAAAAAATCAAAAAACAACATCTGTTTGTTGAGTCCGTCTTAATAATAACTCTTATATGATTAACCTAAAATCATCTATAATAATTCCATGAAGTTTTTTAAACAGCTGCAGAAATTTTTCGTCGTTTTTCTTTTTCCCATATGTGCTTCTGCTGTCATGCTCCGCCTCTCTTTCACGCGCATCATCCCGGGCACGCTGATATTCTTTGCGCTCGTTCCCGTATGCGTGGCCTGCAGAAAGTGGACGCGGAGACAGTCAGCGCTCGGATTCTTTTTAACGGGCCTTCTTTTTTATTTTCTTCTTCTTTACTGGATCAGCAGGCAGACAACGGCAGGCATGATCGCTCTAGTCATATACTGCTCTTTATACTTCATCCCTTTCGGGATTCTTTTAGGCAACCATGGGAACAACCTTGTCTCCATACGATCAAAAATCGCGCTTTCCTTTCTTTTCATTATTCTTGAATATATCCGGTCTCATCTTTATGCAGGTTTTCCTTGGGCACTTTTCGGAACAGCTCTTCACAAGGAGACTATTTTAATACAGCTGGCAGACCTCACGGGAGTCTATGGAATAAGCTTTATTGTCATTTTTGTCAATTTAATGATTGCCAGCCTTTTTATTTATACGATAAAAGCAGGCATAAAATTTATTCTCAAGTTAAGATATCTTTATATCCACACTTCTCTCCTTCTTTTTATCTTTTCTTTTCTTATCATCTATGGTGAAACACGGCTGATCCAGCCTTTGCGGAAAAAACGCATTCCTCTCCAAATCGGCCTCATCCAGCCAAACGTCGATAGCGAGACCAAGTGGAATCTTGATGAAAAAAACCGCCTCATTGCTCAATATAAAAAGCTCAGCTTGGGGCTGAGAGATATAGACCTTCTCATCTGGCCTGAGTCCGTTCTTCCGGGAGAACTGTTCTATGATTCAAAACTTTTTTCAGCGCTTGTAGAAATCATCGAAGAGAGGCAGGTTCCTGTTCTTCTGGGGTCAGGAAATATATCTTTTGAAACAATTTTTGAAAATGGACGCACCCGGACAAAAGAGATCTTTTATAACAGCGCCTACCTCGTCGGAAAAGATGGAAAAATAAAAGGTATATATAATAAAATCATCCTTGTCCCATTCGGAGAATATATCCCCTTAAAAGAGCTTTTCCCACAAGCCCGCCACCTGACACCGATAACGGAAAGCTATCATCCGGGTCACCAGCTGACGGTATTTTCTCTGGAAAAGGAGAGAGCAAGGATTCCGTTCTCAGCTGTCATCTGCATTGAAGATATTTATCCTCATCTTATCCGCCGCTTTGTCAACTTGGGCGCTCTTTTTATCGTCAACGTGACTAACGACGGATGGTACAGTTTTACTCCCTGCGCCTACCAGCACTTTTCTCTTTCCATTTTTCGCGCGGTCGAAAACCGAAGGCCGCTGGTTCGATGCGCTAATACAGGCGTTTCGGCGATCATCTCTCCCCAGGGAGAGATCGCTCATTCTCTTTCACAGGGGCATAAGCTGACAGATGTTCCCGGAATACTGAAAGGTGAGATCTTTGTCGAACGGGATCAAAAGAAAAGCTTTTATACAAAGTATGGGGATGCTTTTATCGGCTTTTCGGCTTTAGCCGTTCTGGCCTATCTTTTTCAAGATAAAATCTACAGCTTCCTGAGGATGATCAAAAGACGTCACTTCAGGAAGAACTCTCTCCCATGACGAAATTCCTGCTATCGGCTTTCCATGCTTCAGCGTAAAAGCGACTTCAGAAAGGGTTCCGTATGCCCCGCCGACAGCTATGACCCCATCTGCACTCCCTGCAATAACGGTATTTCTTGCCTGCCCCATGCCTGTTGCGATAACAATATCAATAAAAGGATTGCTCCACTTTTTATCTTCAGCAGGAATAATGCCGACAGTCAGGCCGCCGGCTTCTTTGGCTCCGCGGGCGCTGGCCTCCATGACACCCTTTCCTCCACCGTTAAGGAGGATGCACCCGGCCTCGGCAATGACGCGGCCTGTCTCATAGGCAAGATCAGACAGCTCTTTTCCGCATGAAGAAGCACCGATGACAGCGATGACAGGCTTACGGTTAGAATATTTGTTTTGTGACATTTTTTAAATCCGTATGAACGGAGATGGACTCCAAAATCAAAAATAAAAAATCAAATATCAAAAATATGGTGCGCTTCGCGCGATATTTTATAATTACTGTTTAAATTATTTCCAATTGTTTCTATAGTTAACTTATAATCATCTGTTTTCGCGAAGCGAAAACTCCTTAATTTTGATTTTTACCTTTTGATTTTTGAATTTTCTTCTCTCATCTCTTCCGTGATCGCTGCAACGTTTTTGATGCCGCCGAGCCTCAGCTGATTCATGACCTGCACGATAAAGCCGTAGGCCACATCCGTATCTGCCTTGAGAAAA
>JAFGJP010000148.1 GCA_016929035.1 Candidatus Auribacterota bacterium
AAAAGAAGAAGCGTTACAGCTGAAAACAAAGCCACAGAACCGATGATAAAGAAAATGATATAAATCACTGTCATTTCCACCCTTCTCGTTATTTTTCTCTTCTATTATATAATGAAATAACAATTTTTCAAGGAGGAAATTCTATCAGGGGGATATAGGATACAAGATTCAGGATAACCGATAAAAGAAGGAAATCAAATTATCAGGAGACTCCTTCGGCAAGCTAAGGACAGGCAAGCTACTAGATTCACGATACACGATGCAGGATACACGATAAGAAAAAAGAAAACAAAAAAGCAGTTAGAAATGTGAAGTGAAAAATAAAGGCTGTCTGGTCATCAGGGTATCAGGGAACCAGGGAATCAGAAAAAAACAGAAAAACCGACGACTTATTTTTTCACCCGACACACATCTCAGCAAAGCGGAAGTCCAGCTCGTCTAAATGCTTTTCTGTCTTCCCTACTCTCTTTTTACTTTTTACTTCCGAACTTCTTACTGTTTTCAACGGTCTCAGTGTTCATTTTCCACAACCGTTGGAGTCACAAAGACCATCAGGTTGATTTTCTGAACAGCATCCCGCTTGTTCTTGAACATCCAGCCAAGAATGGGAATATCGCCGAGAAGAGGCAGCTTGGATACATTTTTTGTCAGCCGGTCTGAGATAAGGCCGCCAATGACGACCGTCTCGCCGCTTCGGACAATAGCCTGCGTATTGGCTTCACGTGTACTGATGCGGTTGATGCTGATATAGGTTCCCTTGACTTCAGAGCCGAGAGACGTCACAGCAGGACGAATGATCATGTTGATGTATCCATTATCCATCACCTGCGGCACCACCTGGAGATGAACGCCTATGGGTTCATAGTGATCAAGAGATTCTATCGTATTTGTTCCGCCCTCTAATGAGGTCTCGGCCTGGATAATAGGATATCTCTCGCCGACAAGTATGCTTGCTTCATGGTTATGAAGAGTGAGGATTGTCGGATTGGATACCATTTCCACATTTCCATTGGCCTGAAGAGCATTGAGAACAAGATTCATATCCGAGATCGAGAGGGTGGCTGTCTTGAGATCTGATTTAGTAAACGTTCTTGTATCATTAACATTACTATTCATTTCTAAGCTATGAGTATAAGCCTTTCCTGACCCCCAAGGTATTTCTTCATAATATATTAAACCTGTAACTGGATCTGTTTGTTTTTCTTTCTTTATTCCTTGAGAATCTCTATAAAGATCTTCTGCATCATATGAAAGAGGAAAATCCCTTTTGCTATCACTATCTAATCTTACAAAATCAGGTCCTTCTGCTGGGACTACCCCTCTGTCGTCCTTAAATTCTTTTACTCCCTCTGTAACTTTTTCTAAATTATCTGTTATTATTTTAGACACTTTTGAAGAGCCAACGGTGAGTCCGCCTGTGCCGTCAGCGCCTCCGCCCAGAAAGTTCCACTTGATGCCGAAATCAAAGGTGTCATCCATCTGCATTTCCACGATCTTCGTATCAATCAGGACCTGCCTCGGCAGCTTGTCCAGCCGGATGATTAAATCCTGAATTTTCTCAATACGCGTCGGAACATCGATGACAACAAGTGTGCGTGTGGCTTCTTCTTTTTTTGTCGGAAGCCGCTGGGAGCCGGCAACACCTGAAGTGGAAGATGTCAGCTCACCCCCCTTGTAACCGCCGAGCACAGTCCTTTTTAGAGCAAAGATCTTGCCTCTTTCTGAAAGCTCGTTCTCAAGAACTGGGATGACATCTTCGGCGTTGATATATTTCAGCTCAAAAACAAATGTGACAAGCGCCTGCCTTGCGTCAATCATTTCCTTTATGCGCTCTTCCTCTCTCAGCTTCTCCATGGTATTGACGTTCAGGACATTTTCAACGATCTTGTAAGCATAGCCATTGGCAGCCACGACCGAATTGAGAGCTGTCTCAAAGGAAACGTTGTCCAGCTTGATGGTGACTTTGCCGACCACGTTGTCACCGATGATATAGTTGAGATTCTGAGATGTGGCCAGAACCCTGACCACGTCAGCGATGTCCGCATCAACAAAGTCTATCGAGATGTCATTGATTCCGCTCTGAGAAACCGCATGATGTGGACCCAGCAGAAAAAGAAAATTGAACACGACGATAAAAATAAGGATTTTTTTACTTTTGCAGCTTGAGTTCATACTCACCCCCATCTGCTTCGAGTATCACTTTGTCTTTTGTGATGTTTTTTATATTGAACTTGAACCTGTCATTGGAGATCGAATCTCCGACTTTCACCATCTTCCGGTTGATCACGGCAATATATGTATCATTGATAAGAGAGATCCCTGTCAGCTGAAAAGATGAGCGTATCGTTTCCCTGGTGTCAGGAAGGCCGAAAGACAATTTTTCAGGTGAGACGTCTTCCCCGGGCGTCTCTCCAGGCGCCTGTCCCTGCTGGCTCGACATGTCATCATGAAAGAACGGGTCTTTATCCCATTCCCCTTCAGCGATTTTCTTCTGCTCTTCAAGGTCTTCTTTTTCCAGCTGCGCCTTTGTGGGCTTTCTGCTCAAGGGAATGCCTGCATCCTCTGCCGGGACAGGAACAGGAGCCGCCTTTGTGGTATCCTGAGCAGGCTTGTCAGCACTTTCTTCTGTCTTTTCCGTCTCTGCTGCATCCTTTTTCTTCTTCTTGACCGCAGTGATACTGTTGGCTACCGCATAAACAAGAATCAGCAGCAGCACAGCAATAATGATCATCTGCTTTTTCTGCTTTCCTGTCATGATTACTCCACAAGAGAAACATAGGTCTCCAGCTCAAGGTTCACGCGAAGCCTTGGCGGGACCAGGTTTTTTTCATCTTTAATAATCACCAGACGCCTGATGGTAACGGCAATCTCAATATCTTCGAGTGATTTCAGGTAGTTTCCGAGGGTCTTGTAATCCGTAATAAGATCGATGATGACCGGTACGCGCACAACATTCAGCTGTGCGTCCTCTTTTTCCTGGAGCCTGTTGATGGCGATAACTTCTACAGGAAGCGCCTCAGTCTGCCTGGAAATCTGATTGAGAAGCTCAGGAAAAGAATTTTTCAAAGGCAGCTTTTCTGTTAGATTTTCGTATTCTTTTTCCAGATCTTCGAATTCTTTTTTAAACTGGGTCATGCCTTTGACGATCGTCTTGCTGACATTGTCGACTTCTTCCTGCTTTTTATCCAGTTCCTGCTTCTTTCTGATCATCTGGGTGAAGGACGGATAAATAACAACCGACCCGAACACGACGACTCCCACAAAAAGAACTGAAGCAATAATAATCGACTGCAAGTTCCGTCCAACCTTCATCAGCTTTCACTCCTAGTACATAAGCATGCTTCGAATACTGAAAAGCGTCTGTGAGCGCCCCCCGGAAAAACTCGTCTTGGTGTTTTCCAGATTGACATTCGTAAAATAAGGCGAATTTTTCATATCCAGAGAAAACTTGGAGACCGTGTAATCCACGCTTTTTATGTCTCTCTGGACTTCGCCTGAAATCGTCACCTCGATATTCCCTGTTTCCCTGTCCAGCTCAAAATAGACCTGCTGAAGGTAAACATTCCGAGGAGTGATCTGGGAGATCTCCTTGAGAACTCCATGCCACAACGGTCTGTTCCCCACCAGGGATTCCAAAACGGCCTTCTTGGTCTGGACTTTCTGGCGATAGCTCTGGAAAACAAGAACCTGCTGATTATGCTCGGAAACATTTTTAAAGTTATTCTTCAAATCGCTGAGAATGCCTTCATAGTACTGGGTGTCTTTTTTAATTTTTAAAAAAAGCGAAATCGCAATAACGTAAAGAACAACCAGCGCAAAATTATAGACAGATTTAAAAGAAGCGATCCTGCTGACTGTGCGCGTTACGCGGGGCACAAGATTGATTTTAAGGTTCGGCTGTTCGAGCGCGAGACCGCAGGCAGGAAGGATAAAAGAAAAAATGGACTCATGGCCTTTCAGCTTCTGCTTGACGCTCGGGGAGAGCTGAAAATATTTTTCAAAAGGAAAAATCTCGACCGGCGTCCCCAGCTGTTCTCTTAAAAACGGAAGAAGATTCTTTGTACTCGCGCCTCCTCCGCTGACGAAGACAGATTCTATTTCGCTGATCTTTGCCATGCGGGCAAAATACCCGAGAGAACGCTTGATCTCTGTTGCCATTTTTTCATAAACTGAGCGCGATCTTGCGATCAGCTGCGTCAGGACAGGATTATCCTTGTAATCTGACTGCTCTTGAACAATCCCATACTCTCTTTTGATGACCTCGGCCTCTTCAAGGGAAATCTCGATCTTTTTGTCCGGAAGCGTCACCGCTCCGGTAAGTGACTTGTTCACGTCTTTTCCGGAGGCGGAAACCTCACGGGTAAACAGGAAGCTCCCGTTGCGGAAAAAATCGATTCCTGTCGTCTCTTCGCCAATCGTGATAATAACGGCATGTTCCGGTGTTTCTTCCAATTTTGAAAACAGAATATTTTCATAAGAAAAAGGCAGCACAGTCATTCCGGCAGACTGAAGGCCCGACTGCTCAAGAAGCCATATTTTTCTGTTCACGACCTCTTTGTGGGCAAAAACAGCGGCAATTTCCAGCTCCTGTCCGCGACGTCCCGTTGTTCGCCCCACGATGTTGTAGCCCACGATGGACTCCTCTACGGAAAACGGGATTTCCCTGGCAACATCGGCTTTCAACGCTTCTTCGATATCATTCTCAGGCATCTCAGGGAGACTGCAGGAGTGAATATAAACAGAAGAGCCGGAAACAAAGGAAACGGCAAGGCAATTCATCAGCTTGGCTTTTCTGACAATATTCTTAAGCTTCTTGATGATAAAAACTTCCGTTACTTCTCCCCTGTCTCTCTTATCGATGGGTATTTCTTCAACATGAATACCCCGGACAACCGGAGGGCTTTTCTTGAGATCTATCTGAACGACTTTGATGTGGCTGCTTCCGATATCCACACCAACCATCTCTCTCCTGATAAAAACAAGACCTTTTCGCCGCTGCAGAACAAAAAAAGAATCAAGCTTTCTCTTTTCTTCTCCTGCATTAACTTCCAGCTGCTGGGAATTTTTTTCTTTTCTAAACATTAGGTGCTATCTTGTTAATTTGACGAAATCGGATCAAAAAAATAATTCTTTTATGCAACCTTCTTCATTTCAAAGAGATAGAAAATAACACCTCCAGCAGCTCGTCCCCCTTCCTGAAAAGCTGCTTGATAAGCACTTTTCTGTGCATTTTAAATGCCAGTTGAAATAAATTTAAATTGTAATAGATATTTGATATTATTACTGTTACTATATAAAATTCTTTCATTTATGACAACAGATTATCACGAAAGAGTTAATTTCTTTTATTATGGCAACAAAATTTAACTACCGTATTTCCATAATCTTATTCGTCTTTTTCGTATTCTTTCTTGATAAAAATGTTCCCGCGGTGACAACAAAAACCCGCATTTCCCCGCCGGATTTCGAAAAAATCCGCATTTTACTGGACTCCGGACAAAAAAGGGTGTTCAAAATTTCCTACAACTCAAGATTTCCTGTTAATGTGATTGTTGATAATGAACTGGCTTTCCGCGTTGAGGATAAATCCTTTTCTCTTTCCTCTGACGGGAAGCATCTGAAAATCGGGCACATTTCCGTTAAAGGCTCATCTGTCCAGTTTCAGTTGCGGGGGACTGAGGATTATTTTACTTATAAAAACTATAAATTTTTTTATTCCATGCAGGCCGTCATCGATTCTGACGGCAAAACTTATCTCATACACATGCTTCCTCTTGAAGATTACATCTCTCGCGTCCTTTTAGGTGAAATGCCGAGGAAAGCCCATGAGGAAGCTCTGAAGGCCCAGGCCATCGCTTCACGCACGTACTGCTGCTACAATATTCTTGAGCGGCGCATTTTCCCTTATGACCTCACACTTGAATCCCAGGCCTTTGGCCCGAATGAAGGCATCCAACCTTCTGTTCAGGCCACCTCCGGCATGGTCATCACTCTTCGCGAACATATTGTTCCCGCTTTCTTCCATACAAACTGCGGCGGATTTACCGAATATTCTGTCAATGTCTGGCGGACATATTACCATTACTCGCAGATCATTGAATGTCCCTACTGCCGAAATTCGAAGCATTTCTCCTGGAAAGCGAAATTTTCCTATTCTGAAATAGAACGCCTCCTTCGAAAAGGAGGTTACAACATCTCTCCCGTCACAGCTGTGTTCACCTACAGCGTTAATCCGAAGACCCACCGAACCACCCAGGTCATCGTCAAATCACCTCAAAGGGAACTGACTTTATCGGCCAACACGTTCCGCCTGCTCGTTGATTCGCGAAAGCTCAAAAGCACCTATTTCTCCGTTACGAATTCTTCCGGCTATGCCGAGTTTGAAGGCCGCGGCTACGGCCACGGCGTCGGCATGTGCCAGGACGGCGCACAGGAAATGGCCAGGAAAGGATTTTCCGCAGAGGATATCCTTCGCTTTTATTTTCCAGAGACAAAAATCAAAAAGATCTATTGAAAGATTCAAGATAAAGGAAAAAACCTGATATTCTGATGCTCTTCATTTGAACCATGGGCTGAGAATTCAATACCTTCAAATTCTACATCGTATAAATTCAATAGC
>JAFGJP010000149.1 GCA_016929035.1 Candidatus Auribacterota bacterium
CGCGGCAGTCGCACCATTCTCTCATTCAAGGTGATTTCTGTTTTTGTAATAAAAATCAATATCGCTGACCGGCATGATGACCGATGAAGCCGTATTGGCCAGATGAGCAGCGATTCTTTTGATATATCTCACCCCCAAAACAAGACAGACCACTGTATTGACATCCAGGTCAGACCTTGCCAGCTCATCAATAAAGCTGTCGGCATGATGAATGATAAATCCTTCAAGAGCCATGACCTTTTCTGCCAGCGATTTGTCAGAATTGAGAAAAGCTTTCTTTGTAAAATCAAACTGCTCGTTAAGTTTCTGTACAAGATTTGTAAGATATTTTTCTTTAAGCTCTGGAGAAAAAGGCTTTTCAAGCAGTTCACTCGCTTCATAGAGATTTTTGCAGTAATCACCAACTCTCTCGATATCTTTGACGACACTCATAAGAATCAGGCATGTTGGAACATCTATAGAAGGGTTGATAGCCAGGTGTTCGATAATACGCCGCCTGATATCCTTTTCTGTCTCATTGACTTTTTTATCATTCGAATAAATCATCTTTTTTGAAGACTCGTCTTTTTTATGTTCCATCAGTGACGTTATGGCTGTATCATACATGATATGAGTCATGTCGACCATGTTTCCAAATTCCTGCAGAACTTCGCTTAAAAAATCTTTGCCCTTCCAGAAATCCATTAAATTCTTAAACATTTTCATCACCCCTTTTCTTGACCTATCTGAAAATAAAGACCAGTAATCCTGGTATAAAAAAATATATTCCTATGAGAAATATTATGGGATAAATTCTGGATTTAATAGCCAATACACCCATTTTTTTAGCCAGAAATATCGGTATGCGCCTGAATGGTTTAAATGGATAGATAATAAGAATACCGACAATATTAAAAAACAAGTGGACGATGGCAATCGTCAGGCCATTGATTGTCTCTCCTGAAAGAGAAGCGAGAATAGCTGTTATCGTTGTTCCCACGTTGGCTCCAAGCGTCAGAGGAAAAGCATCTTCTAAAGAAATAACACCTGCGGCAATGAGCGTGACCAGGATGGAAACCGATACAGAACTCGATTGAATAAATGCGGTGAAAATCATTCCCATGATGATCCCCAGAAAAGCGTTTCTTCCGACAATATTATGAAAGACAATTTCTGTTCTTTTCAGAACAAGAGTTTTCATGATCCTGACGAGATAGTAAAGCGAAATAAAGACTATGATCAAAGAAAATATCAAGAGCAGGATTTTTCCTATGAACATGTCTCCCAATATTCTATTTTCCATACTGCAGCAGAACGTCACGCAGGGTGTTACAACTATTTTCACAGGGCTTTCAAAAGCTGCTCCCTGACCGACTCCTCCAAGAAATCCTGTTATTAGCTGTGCTGTTTTTTCCAGGAAATGTGTGGTGATCTCAAGGGGAAATAAGATGAAAACCGTCAGGATATTGAAAAAATCATGGACAGTTGCGCCAGCTATGGCCCTTTCAAACTCGTCCTTCCTGGTAATACAGCAAAATGACACAAGAAAGCTTGTGACAGTTGTCCCGATATTGGCGCCCATGACAATTGGAACCGCACTTCTGATGCTCAGTGTTCCGCAGGCGACAAATCCTACGACAATGGAAGTTGTCGTGGAACTGCTTTGGATTATCGCTGTGGCCAGAAGGCCGATCATGAGTCCGACAGCCGGATTGGATGTTGTGGAAATAAGATTTTTTGAGAAGCCTTTGCCAAACAGCTTCAAGCTGCTTCCCATAAGAGAAATGCTGGTAAGAAAGAGATAGAGGAAAACAATAATAAGAAAAACTTTTTTGAATCTTTCTTTTTTTGAAAGAAGTGAGGCTTCTAAATTCATTATGAAACGCTTTGTTCGTTGATAAATCTTAAGATTATTGTTAAAAATATGTTAAGAAAATTCCTGTCATTCTATTAAAATGTTTTTCCATTATCAAGAACCTTTTTATACTTTCTATAACAGTCTTTTGGCCAAAGTGTTAAGCCGCCTGATTTTTTTATCTTTGATCGCTCTTCTTAAAAGCCTGACTTTTTCTTCATCAATTTCACATGAGCGCGCTGAAAAAATCGTATTATTCTGTAATAGCGGTTCTTGCAATGAGTTTTGAAAATATTTCTCAAAATAGAACGATCCCGGCGTGGGCGAATAGGCTGCCAGGACAGGGAAAGCTTCCTTTTCAAAGACGTAATCCGCATCATTTTTTATCTCTTCAAGGCTCTGGCCCGGAAGCCCCATTATGATATAAGTCTCGATTTCCCAATTAGTAAAACCGGCTTTGTGAAGACATTTCACAGCATGCTCAAACTGCCTGTTTGTCGCTTTTCCGCCTGTTTCTTTTTGCCTGAGAGGAGAAGAGGTTTCAAGACTTAATCGCAATGTTTTAAACTGACATGCCTTGAGAAGTTCAGCCACTTCATCATTGATCTCACTCACGCTGAGGCCGTTCGGGATATGGAACGAAATATCTTTTAAGCCCAGCTTCTCGATCCCTTTTAAAAGCGGCAGGAAATGCTTCTCTTTTTCATAGGCCAGAGCGTCGTCGTAAAAAACGAAATATTTCGCTGAATATTCGCGGAAATAAAACAGGATATCATCGATGACCTTCTTCGGTTCCTGCCTCTTGAAATCCTTGTGGATCAAATGCTGGCTGCAGTACCGGCATCTGTAAGGACAGCCCTGCGTTGTCTCGAGAACGACTGAGCGTTTATCTGTTAAAAAAGAATAGTCAATCCGGGGAATATCATGAAAAGAGTAGCTCTTTTTTTTCAAAGATTTCAACCCAAGAACCTCCAGGATAAGCTCAAGTGCGCCGTCAAAATCAGACCTGTCATAAACATGATCGACCGGCAGAGCACATCTCGCGTGCCCGGGCATCAGGATTGCATAAATGCCGCCAAGGACGATTGGAGAATCCGGGAAATATTTTTTCAGTATGCTTGCAGCCAGCTGCGTGCCCGGATACCAGTACGTCATGGACTGCGAAAGAAGAATGACATCCGGAAGCTTTGGCAGGGCTTCCAGCTTCTTCTCAAACAAGTCAAGAGGAAGGCCGTACCGGAAATAGAATCTTTTTATTCCCTTGAGAACCGCGGGTTTTTCTATTGTCTCTTTATAAAACCGTCCGCACCCGTATTTCTGTTCATGCTTCGGCTTTGTTCTTTTCAGCCTTTGAAGAAGGCCGCTGTCATAGCGGTCAAGGCAGTTGATGAAGTCCACGTGTATCCCCAAGGCTTTGAGCTCTGACGACAAACGCAGAAGGCCGAGGGGCTGCATCCAGAGATCATAGGCAGCAAAATCCGTTATCCACGGGACAACGGCCAGAACCGTCTTTTCCTGACTCATTTTTTCCTCAATTTACAGCTATGTTATACAGAAACTCCCCTCAGCCCTTATTTTTTTTTGATTTTTATCCCATATATATTTTTCTCTTTGATAATAAAAAAATACACCACAATACCCGCTGCGGAAAAGAGAAGAGACGCCGCCTCATTCACATTGAGCATAAGAGAAGCGCTCAGGATAATTAAAAACAGGACGGCGGGAAAAAGAAACATGAGAAAAGCCATCCAGATGCCTCTCCCCTCGGAATAATCAATTTCAACAATGTCCCCCGAGGCCACATCAGCATCACTAGATACGGTTATGGAACAGGACGGTCTTTTTCTTCCAAAAAGACAGAGGCCACATGTCGAACAAGTTAAACCACTTCTGATGATTTCCAGTTCAACGCGACGGCCGTCCTTTTTTATGACTTTCCCCTTCACTCTGTTC